>JANQSV010000062.1 GCA_028279115.1 Pseudomonadales bacterium | reverse complement strand
GCATCCCTGCCTCGCACACCCGCTGCACACAGCCCGCCAGACGGCGACTCACGCAATGCGCGCCCCGAAAGACAACTGTTTCAATGAAATAGTCGACGTTTCAGGTCGGCGATCTGGTCGCGGGTGGCGGCGGCCTGTTCGAAGGCGAGGCCTCTGGCCTGTTCGTACATTTCTTTTTCGAGGCGGACGATTTCGGCTTTAAGGCGCTCCGGGTCCTCGTCTCGCGGCGGGTTGTAGACCGAGGCCTTCTCGGCCACCTTGCGCGTTCGCCCGCCCGCGCCGGCAAAGGCGCCTTCCATGACATCGAGCACCGATTTGCGGATGTCGGCGGGGGTGACGTTGTGTTCGCGATTGAACTGCAGTTGCCGCTCCCGGCGGCGGTTGGATTCGTCGATCGCCCGCTGCATCGAGCCGGTGATCCCGTCGGCATAGAGAATGGCCTTGCCGTTCAGATTGCGCGCCGCGCGGCCGACGGTCTGGATCAGCGAGCGGTCCGAACGCAGGAAGCCTTCCTTGTCGGCGTCGAGTACGGCCACGAGCGAGACTTCGGGGATATCCAGACCTTCCCGCAGCAGGTTGATTCCCACCAATACGTCGAAAGTGCCGAGGCGCAGGTCGCGCAGGATTTCCGAGCGTTCGACGGTGTCGATGTCCGAATGCAGATAGCGCACGCGCACATCGTGTTCGGCGAGATAGTCGGTCAGATCCTCGGCCATGCGCTTGGTCAGGACGGTGACGAGCACGCGCTCTTCCCGTTCGGCCACCAGCCTGATCTCCGACAGCAGATCGTCGACCTGGGTCGACGCGGGCCGCACTTCGAGTTGCGGATCGACCAGCCCGGTCGGCCGTACCACCTGTTGCACGAGTTGTCCCTGATTCTGCTCCTCGTACGGTCCCGGCGTTGCCGAAACGAAGATGATCTGGGGAGTCAGGGATTCCCATTCCTCGAAGCGAAGGGGCCGGTTGTCGAGCGCCGAAGGCAGCCTGAAGCCGTATTCGACCAGGGTTTCCTTGCGCGAGCGGGCGCCGCGATACATCGCGCCGAGTTGGGGAATCGAAACATGGGACTCATCGGCGACGATCAGCGAATCCGACGGCAGGTAATCGTACAAGGTCGGCGGCGGCTGCCCGGCTTCGCGCCCCGAGAGAAAGCGCGAATAGTTCTCGATACCGGCGCAATAGCCGACTTCCTGGATCATTTCCATGTCGTAGCGCGTGCGTTGTTCGAGCCGCTGGGCTTCCACCAGGCGATTGTCCCCGCGCAGAAACTCAAGCCGTTCGGCAAGTTCGTCCCGGATCTGGCCGATGGCGTCCATCAATGTTTCACGCGGAGTCACGTAATGCGATTTCGGAAAGACCGTCAGCCGCGGCACTTCACGGATCACGCGACCGGTCAGCGGGTCGAAATACGACAGCCGTTCGATCTCGTCGTCGTAGAGTTCGATGCGAATCGCGTCGCGTTCGGACTCCGCCGGATAGATGTCGATGACGTCACCCCTGACCCGGTAGGTCGCCCGCCGCAATTCCATGTCGTTGCGCGTATATTGGAGTTCGGCCAGCCGCAGCAGCAGATTGCGCTGATCGATGTTGCGGCCGCGGTCGAGTTGGACGACCATGCGCAAATAGGCGTTCGGGTCGCCGAGTCCGTAGATCGCCGACACCGTCGCCACCACGATGACATCGGACCGCTCAAGCAAGGCCTTGGTCGCCGACAGCCGCATCTGCTCGATGTGATCGTTGATCGAGGCGTCTTTCTCGATATAGAGATCGGAAGACGGAACATAAGCCTCGGGCTGGTAGTAGTCGTAATAGGAAACGAAATATTCCACCGCGTTTTCGGGAAAAAACTCGCGGAATTCCCCATACAGTTGCGCCGCCAGCGTCTTGTTCGGCGCCATCACCAGGGTCGGCCGCTGCACCTTCTCGATGACATTGGCGATGGTAAAAGTCTTGCCCGAACCGGTAACGCCAAGCAGCGTCTGGGCATGCAACCCATCGCGCAGCCCTTCCACCAGGCTCTCGATAGCCTCCGGCTGATCCCCAGCCGGCGCAAAACCAGCCCGCAAATCAAATCGGCGTTCCACTAGTTTTCCTTTCTTGGCGACCAGGACAGGTCACTCATGCGCCAACCGTATATGTTAACAACAATCCAAGGGGATTCTGCGACTACGCTTCGCTTCGCTTCGCGCAGAATGACGGAGGGTTGATTCCGCGCTATTTGAGTCGTCGCCGGCTGGCGCGGGGTTTGGCGGGCGTCCCCGACATGGATGTCGGGGTCGAAGCGTACAGGGACGTATTCACAGC
>JANQSV010000056.1 GCA_028279115.1 Pseudomonadales bacterium | reverse complement strand
TGCTCCTCCGTATACCGTTTCCTCTTCATGTCGGAATCTCCTCCTGTAAAACATACAGGGAAATCCCACATCACGCCCGGTTCGAATTACGGGGTTACGATCAAAAGGAGAGAAGAGTTTCGACTACAACTCTTCTTCGATTATTCATTCCCTCCTTTTGGATGAGGTTTCCCAATGGAAATCCGCATATGGTTCACGCTCCAAATTCAAGATACGGGGTGGACTGTTCCCTAACGCTCGAATCGGGTCGTCAGAATGATCGAGGATACGGTCTTGTCGACGCCGGGCACGTGGCCGATCCGGTCCAGGGTATCGTTGAGTTCCCGCGTCGAACCCGTGCCGACCATGGCGACCATGTCGTATTCGCCGTTGACTGTATGCAAGGTGCGCACTGCCGGAATCTGTCGCAGCGCACGGAATATTCCCGCGACCTGCTTGGGGTCCGAGCGGATCATGACGTGAGCCTTGATCTGCCCTTCGGCGTATTCTTCGCTGAAGCGGATGGTATAGCCGGATATCACCCCCAAGCGTTCGAGGCGTTCGATTCGGCTCGTGACCGTGGTGCGGGAAAGCCCCATCTTGCGCGCCAGTTCGGCGGTCGATTCCCTGCTGTTGGCGCTGAGCAGGGCGAGCAATGTCTTGTCCTTGTCATCAATAATCATTTCGTCGATTTTCTCGTCATATTGTCAGATATTTATGGCCAGATTTGTTGATTCAACCGTTAATTCCGTTCGATATCAAGACTAAACTCATTCTTCATCAGAATCAGTTGGAGGAATGATGATGCAGGTTCTGTTGTTGGGCGCCGGCAAGATCGGTTCAGGGATCGCCGAGTTTCTTGCGGCCTCGGGCGATTACGAAGTCACTGTCGCCGACAGGGAGTCAGCCAACCTGGAAAGGCTGCCGCCGGTTCCCGGCATCAGGACGCTGCAGCTTGACGCGGGCGACGCGCATGCATTGGATGCGGCCGTCGCCGACAAGTTCGCCGTCGTCAACGCCGGGCCTTTCAAGGTCAACGCCGTCGTCGCCGGAGCCGCCGCGGCGAGGGACACCCACTATCTGGATCTCAGCGAAGATCTGGCAGGCACGCGCGTCGTGCGCGAGTTGGCCGCGAAATCGAATAGCGCGATGATCCCCCAATGCGGACTCGCGCCGGGATTCGTCTCCGTCGCCGCTTGCGAACTGGCGCGCAAGTTCGACAAGCTTGAGCGGATTCATCTGCGCGTCGGCGCATTGCCGCGCTACCCCGCCGGCGCCCTGAAATACAACCTGACCTGGTCGACCGAGGGGCTGATCAACGAATACTGCAATCCCTGCGAGGCGGTCGCGGGCGGCGAACCGGTCGAGTTGCAGCCGCTCGAAGGGCTGGAAACCTTTTCCCTCGATGGCATCGATTACGAGGCGTTCAATACCTCCGGCGGTCTCGGCAGCTTGCGCGAGACTTTCGCCGGCAAGGTGGATGAACTCAACTACCGCACCATCCGCTATCCCGGTCACCGCGACATCATGAAAGCGCTGCTGGAAGAGCTGAAACTTCGGGACCGCCGCGAATTGCTGAAGGACATTTTCGAGTCCGCTTTGCCGCATACCGGCCAGGATGTGGTGGTAATCAAGGTTTCGGTCAGTGGCTTGCGCAACGGCTGCCTGGAACAGGAAACCTGGGCCAACCGGATACGCCATCGCAATATCAACGGCAAACCATGGAGCGCCATCAAGCTGACCACGTCGGCCGGCGCCTGCGCGGCGCTGGACCTGCTCGCGCAGGGCAAATTGCCGGAGCAAGGATTGATCAGGCAAGAGGATATTCCGTTCGGGGATTTCATCCGCAACCGCTTCGGCCGCTATTTCGCCGCCGGGTCGGAAGCCATCGAACCGGCCCCGCTCGCTACCGCCAGGACTTCCTCTGCGGCATAATCGGCTCCCACTGCCAAAACAAATCGGGCTTCGCGACTAATACAAATCGGGCGTCGCCCGAGGCCCAAATCGGGAAATCATATGAGTTCATATACGATCGCCCTGCTGGACGGCGACGGCATCGGCCCGGAAATCATGACCGAGGCCGAGAAGGTCCTGCGTCTTGCGGCATCGCGCAACGGCATTCGACTCGAACTGGAGCACGGCGCTTTCGGCGCGGGCGCCTGGTTTTCCCATGGCGACTCCTTTCCCCAGGCAACGCGGGAATTGTGCGACCGGGCCGATGCAATCCTGAAAGGGCCGATCGGGCTCGACCACGAACAAACCGAAAAGATTCCGGTGGACATGCGGCCGGAACGGGGCGCGCTGCTGCCCCTGCGCCGCCGCTTCGACACTTTCGCCAATTTCCGCCCGGTGCGCCTGGCCGGCAGCCTGACGCATTTCTCGCCGCTGAAGCCGGAGATCATCGCCGGCGGCATCGACATCATGATCATCCGCGAACTCGTCGGCGGCCTGTATTTCGGCGCCAAGGAAAGCGGCCGCAACGCCGCCGGCAAGCGCTATGTCAACGAAAGCCTCGAATACGACGAGGACCAGATCGAACGCATCGCCCGCGTCGCCTTCGAGACCGCCAGGGGCCGCAAGAAGCTGTTGCACAACATCCACAAGAGCAATGTGCTCAAGTCGAGCGTACTGTGGAACGAAGTGCTAGGCGAGGTCGGGCAGGAATTCCCCGAAGTCGAGGTGCGCCATATCCTCGTCGATGCAGCCGCCACTTATCTGTGCCTGGATCCGGGACAATTCGACGTCATGGTCATGGAAAACATGTTCGGCGACATTCTCAGCGACCAGGCCGGCGGCATTCTCGGCTCGCTCGGATTGATGCCTTCGGCCTGCCTTGGGCCGGACAAGGCGTATTACGAGCCTTCCCATGGCTCGGCGCCGGATATCGCCGGCAAGGACATCGCCAATCCCTATTCCATGATCGGTTCGGTCGCCATGCTGCTCGACATGAGCCTTGAGTTGAAGGAGGAAGCCGGCCATGTCTGGAAGGCCATGCAATCGGTTTTCGACCAAGGGTTTACCACGCCCGACCTGACTCGGCCGGGATCGGACAGCCGTACGATCAATACGCGGTCTTTTGGCGATCTGGTAGCCGGGAACTACGCTGCTGCGCCGGTATCTGCAGGTTGATCATCCGCAGGCTGGCCTTGACCGCCGCGAGCACCTGGTTGGCGTCGACGCCGCGCGTCTTGAGCTTGCGCTCGGGCAATTGCCATGTGATGAAGCATTCGGTGAGCGCGTCGGTCTGGCCGCCGCGGGGGATGTGCACCTCGAAATCGACAAGCTCGGGAATCTCGAAATCCCGCTCCCGCATGATCTTGCCAAGAGCGTCCATGAAGGCGTCGAAACCGCCGTTGCCCACGCCCGAGGCCTGGTGTTCCTCGCCGCCGACCGCCACGCGCACGCTGGCGGTGCTGTCGACGTTGAGGCCGGTATTGATATAGCAGTTGAGCAGGCTTATGTGCTGCTCCTCCCTGTCTTCGAGCACGTCGGCGATGATGAAGGGCAGATCGTCGGTGGTGATGACATGCTTTGAATCCCCGAGCTCGACGACGCGCCGCAGGACGGCGGCCTGCTCTTCCTCGGTCAGGCTGATGCCGAGTTCGTCGAGGTTGTTGATCAGCGAGGCCTTGCCGCTCATCTTGCCGAGGGCGTAGGTGCGTTTGCGGTCGAAGCGTTCCGGGCTGAGCCGTGAAACGTAGAGATTGCCTTTCAGGTCGCCGTCGGCGTGAATGCCGGCGGTCTGGGTGAATACGTCCGCCCCGGTCACCGGCGTGTTGGCCGCGGTCCATTTGCCCGAGAAGTTTTCCACCATGCTGCTCAAGGCGGCGATGCGCGTCTCGTCTATGGAAAGCTCGACTTCCGCCTTGTCCCTGAGCACGACGGCGACTTCCGCCAGCGAAACGTTGCCCGCGCGCTCGCCGAGGCAATTGACCGTGCAATGAATGCAATCGATCCCCGCCTCCACCGCGGCGAGCACGTTCGCGGTAGCCAGGCCGTAGTCGTTGTGGGGGTGGAAATCGAATTGCAGATCGGGAAAGCGTTGGCGCATGCCGTCGATGTATTCCGTCACTTCTTGCGGCGACAAGGCGCCGAGGGTGTCGGGCAGCATGAAATGCCCGATGCCGAACCCCAGCATGCCCTCGACCAGGCCGAAAACGTAGTCCCGGCTGTCGCGATAGCCGTTGGACCAGTCCTCGAGATAGACGTTGACTTTCAGATCGCGCGACCTGGCGTATTCGACGGTACGCTCGATGTCCGCCAGGTGTTGCTCAAGGGTCTTGCCGAGTTGCTTGCGGCAATGCTTCTCGCTGCCCTTTGTCAGCAGGTTGACGACCCGGCAGCCGGCGCCGACGATCCAGTCGACGCTGCGCTTGTAGTCGACGAATCCGAGCACTTCGACGCGGTCGCCGTAGCCCTGTTCCGAGGCCCAGGCGCAGATTCGCGCCACAGCCTCGCGTTCGCCCTCGGAAACGCAGGCCGAGGCCACCTCGATGCGGTCGACGCGAAGCGTCTGCAACAGGGCGCGCGCGATGCTCACCTTCTCGTTGACCGAAAAGGAAACGCCCTGGGTCTGCTCGCCGTCACGCAAGGTGGTGTCCATCAGGACGATGTGACGCTTGGCGGCTGATTCCAGCATGCTCGCGATTCTAGCAAATCCACTCATGGAATCCACTCATGGGACACCCACCCTTTCCGCTACTTCGAGTGGGTGCCCCACAAGCTTGGCCTTTCGTAGGACACCCACTCTTTTCACCACTTCAAATGAGTGTCCCACAAGCTCCACGAATGGGTGTCCCACAAGCTTTGCTTGCAACGAAAACGCTTCTGGCTATACTGCGTTGCCAACAAACAGGGTCCGGCCCGGGAATCGGTATGGCAATTCGAATCTGTGTTCCGAAAGAAGTACGCGAAGGAGAGCATCGCATCGCTCTGGCGCCCGATGCGGTAAAACGTCTTTCCGGAAACGGAATCGAAATCAGCGTCCAGGCGGGCGCCGGCGAACTGACCGGCTATACGGACGAGAGTTTCAACGGCGCCGAGATCGTAAGCGACGCCGGCGAATTGCTCGGCAAGGCCGATATCAGCCTGCTCGTCAATCCACCGACAGGCGAGCAGATCGCGCAATTGCGCGAAGGTTCGGTGCTGATCGGCTTTCTCGACCCGCATTCGGACCTGCAACGTTTCGAGCAACTCGCACAGCGCAATATCAGCGCTTTCAGCGTCGAACTGATCCCGCGCATTTCCCGCGCCCAGGCGATGGACGCGCTGTCCTCCCAGGCCAGCATCGCCGGCTACAAGGCGGTATTGCTCGGCGCGGCTCACCTCGGCAAGTTCTTCCCCATGCTCACAACGGCGGCCGGCACGATCCGGCCGTCGAAAGTACTCGTGATCGGCGCCGGCGTGGCGGGCCTGCAGGCCATTGCCACGGCCAGGCGGCTCGGCGCCGTCGTCGAGGGCTACGACGTGCGCGCGGCGGTCAGGGAACAGGTCGAATCGCTTGGCGCGCGTTTCGTCGACACCCAGGTGCAGGCCGAAGGCAGCGGCGGCTATGCCCGTGAATTGACCGATGAGGAAAAGGCCCGGCAACAGGAAATCCTGGGCAAACACATCACCGGGGCCGATGTGATCGTCACCACCGCGGCCATCCCGGGCCGCCCCTCGCCGCGCATCATCGGCCGCGAACTCGTCGAAGGCATGCGCGGCGGTTCGGTGATCATGGATCTGGCGGCGGAAGGCGGCGGCAATTGCGAATTGACCAGGGCCGGAGAAGTCGTCAATCACGCGGGCGTGATCATCGACGGCCCGGTGAACCTGCCCGGGCAGATGGGCGGCCACGGCAGCGAATTGTACGCCAGGAACCTGCTCGCCTTTCTCGACCTGCTCATCAGCGATGGCGCGGTCGACATCAACCTGGAAGACGAAATCATCAACGAGAGCCTGGTGACCCACGCCGGCTCCATACACAACGCGGCAATCAGGGAACGGCTGTAACCACTCCCTTCCTGCGACTCGGAGCGAAATCATGATTGAAGGACTCGCGGCGATCTATATTTTTCTGCTGGCGGGCTTTACCGGGTACGAGATCATCGCCCGGGTGCCGGTCATTCTGCATACCCCGCTGATGTCGGGTTCGAATTTCGTCCATGGCATCGTGCTCGTCGGCGCGATGTACGCCTTGGGCATCGCCGAAACCACCACCGAGCAGGCCATCGGCTTCATCGCGGTGCTGCTCGCGGCCGGCAACGCCGTCGGCGGCTACGTGGTTACCGAGCGCATGCTGGAGATGTTCAAGTCCAGCAAGGTGAGGAACGGTCGGCGCAGCCGATGAAAAGCGCAGCTTTTCAAGGACCGAACGGCTCGACAGGATGTCGAGACTGTGACTTATCGAAGCCGCCAATGCTGCGCCAGGGACGGCATGAATGGCCTCGCAGAATGACAGTGTTTACCTGCGGAAACTGAAGAGACTTAAGTATGGATTTGATCATCGAAGCCAGTTATCTCGCCGCCGCGGTACTTTTCATCGTCGGCCTGAAACAGATGAGTTCGCCGGTCACCGCCCGGCGCGGCATCGTCTGGGCGGGACTCGGCATGCTGCTTGCCACGCTCGTGACTTTCGGCACGCCCGAATTGCTCGAAAGCGAACATTTCACGGTCAACCTTTCGCTCATCATCGCGGGCATCGCCGTCGGCGGCGGCTATGCCTGGATCAGCGGCAAGCGCGTCGCCATGACCGACATGCCGCAGATGATCGCCATGTACAACGGCATGGGCGGTGGCGCGGCGGCGACCATCGCCGCGGTGGAATTGCTCAAGGCCGGCGAAGCCTTTCCCGGCGAGGGCGCGGCGGCTTATCTCGGCGTCGACGTTGCGATTCTGGCAATCCTCGGCGCGGTGATCGGCACGATCTCCTTCAGCGGCAGCATCGTCGCCTGGGCCAAGCTCGACGGCCGCCTGCATCTGAGCAGAATCGTGCCGGGGCAACATGTCGTCAACGCCATATTGGCGCTCGCCACCGTCGTCTTCGCGGTCCTGGTGTATTTCTCGGTCGACCTGACGACCATCACCATCTTCTTCGCGCTGGCGCTGATCGTCGGCATCTTCATCACCGTGCCCGTCGGCGGCGCCGACATGCCGGTAATCATTTCCCTCTTCAACGCCCTGACCGGACTCGCGGTCGGCTTTGAAGGCTATGTGCTCGGCAACGCCGCCATGATCATCGCCGGAATCGTCGTCGGTTCGGCGGGTTCGCTGCTCACCCACCTGATGGCGGTGGCGATGAACCGCTCGGTGGCGAACGTCTTCTTCGCCGGCGTCGGCACCGGCGCCGCCGCGGCCGCAAGCGGCGAGCAGGAAATGAAGGAAATCCAGGCTCAGGACGCCGGCATCCTGATGGCATTCGCCAACCAGGCGATCGTCATCCCGGGTTACGGCATGGCCGTGGCCCAGGCCCAGCACAAGATCTGGGAACTCGTGCAATTGCTCAACGAGCGCGGCGTCAAGGTCAAGTTTGCGATCCACCCCGTCGCCGGACGCATGCCGGGCCACATGAACGTGTTGCTCGCCGAGGCCGGCGTTCCCTACGACATGATTTACGACATGGAAGACATCAACGCTGACTTCAAGAACACCACGGTGACCCTGATCATCGGCGCCAACGACGTGGTGAATCCTTCGGCCAAGACCGATACCGCGAGCCCGCTTTACGGCATGCCGATCCTCGACGCCATGGACTCGGACAACGTCATCGTCATCAAGCGCGGCCGCGGCGCGGGATTCTCGGGAGTCGAGAATCCCCTGTTCTTCGCGGACAATACGAAAATGCTGTTCGGCGACGGCCAGAAAGCCGCCAACGAATTGATCCAGGCAGTCAAGGAACTGTGAGGCTGCCGTCTCACGTCATCCTGCGCGCAGTCGCAGGATCTCCTTGAGGGCGGCACAGCCCTATGAGATTCTGCGACTCCGCTTCGCTCCGCGCAGAATGACAGCCGGGGAACGCACGGCCGGACTGATTCGGCGGCTCGCGGCCCTGCTCTACGACTCCTTTCTCGTACTGGCGATCTGGATTACGCTCGGCTTCGCGGCGCAACTCATCGCGGGCGCCGGAACGAATCAGGTCATCGACGGCAGGGTGGAAACCGACCCGCTGTTTGGCCTGCTGCTGTTCGCGCTCATGTGCGCAAGCGCCGCGGCCTTCTACGTCTGGTTCTGGACCCGCGGCGGCCAGACCCTCGGCATGGTCGCCTGGCGCATCAGGGCGCAATCCCGCGACGGCAACCTGATGACCGTTCGCCAGGCACTGCTCCGCTTCCTCTTAGCCTGGCCGGCCTTCTTTCTCTTCGGCCTCGGCTACCTCTGGCTCCACTTCGACCCCGAGGGCGACGCCGCCCACGACCGCCTCTCACGCACCCG
>JANQSV010000045.1 GCA_028279115.1 Pseudomonadales bacterium | reverse complement strand
AATCAACGCTGGTCGATGGACTTCATATCCGACCAGTTGGCCGACGGCCGCCGTTTCCGGGTGTTGAAGGTGGTGGACGACTATTCCCGGGAATGCGTGTTGCAGGTGGTGGTCCGCTCGATCACGGGCGGCAGGGTGGCGCGGGAACTGAAGCGGCTGGATCGGCCGCTGCCGCAGACGCTGGTGTGCGACAACGGATCGGAGTTCACCGGCAAGGCGGACTTCCCCGGTGGGCTCAACGGGTCCACGCGCGAGAACCGGCAGGCCGACCGCGAATCCCGCGGCGCGAACGCCAGACCGCGCCAGGTCTTGCCGCGCAGATGCTTGAGCACCGCGCAGCGCAGGATCGAATCGCAACTCAGACCACGGTGGCCCCGATTCGACTGGGCGCCGAGATCGGCGGCCACCGCGTCCAGCAGTGCGGGATGCGCGTCGAGCCAGTTCGAGATCGACTCCAACTCCCCGCCCAGGGGATGGTCAACGGGCTTCGATTGGAATACACTCAACTGTGTCGTGCGCTTGATCCGCATGGCAACCCTCCGGCGTTTTGGTGTGTATTTTTGTTGATTCGAGACCAACGCAAAGATACCCAAAACGCCGAAACCCTTCCAGAGTTCCAGGCGGTTTATCCAATCAAATCAGACAGTTGGGAATTTACGGACAAGAACTAACTAACTGAATTATATCGAAATACGGGCGCCCCGCCCGCCTCGATCATGCAATATTCGGGTTGGTTCCGCTTTCGTCTCCGATCCATTACAATATGAAGCTAACTTACGAAGTTGATTGTTCTAACATTGCAAGGAGAAGCATGACAATGCCATTTAGTTTGAGTTCCCAGTTATCAGAAATTGTTGGATTTGCCGAATCCATACAACCCAAATCTATATTGGATGTTGGCGTTGGAATGGGACAATACGGCTTTTTGCTTAGGACCAACATAGAACACTTCAATCTTTATGAAGTGGTGGGAGAGAAAGCTCGCAGGAGAGATAAGTCTGAATGGAATATTCATATTGATGGCATAGAGGCATATCCAGGCTATATAACACCAGTGCATGAATATGCTTACAACAATATCTATTTCGGGGATGCACTTGAAGTGATGCCAAAGATGGATCGGCAGTATAACCTAGTTCTAGCCATTGACATTCTCGAACATTTCGAAAAGAGAGATGGCCTAAGATTTATCGACTTACTCAAGCGCTCAAGTGATGGAAAGGTTTTAATCAGCACTCCAAAAGACTTTATCGAACAACATGTTGAAGCCAACCCTTACGAAAATCATAGATCTCACTGGACTAAAGGGGAACTTGAACAAGCTGGCTGCTCCAACTTTCTTTTAAACAAAGAAAGTTGGATCGGAATCATAGATTTGTCGTAATTCTGCAATCCTGGAACACCCGCAACGTCAAGACCATATGATGAACCAAGTTCGACTTGAGGGTCGATCAAAGAAATTCGGGGCGGTTTCGGTTTCTTTGGCCAAACAGACTTATTCGCAGGCACGGGCAATGTTGCCCGTTGGGCATGAAATGGGAGGCGCTCCGGACTATGCAGCCTGGTTTGTCTGTTTCCTTTCCAGCGCCGCCAGCTTGTCCAGGCCGTGGAACATGATGATCGATTCCTTTTGAATCTCCAGCGCCAGCGTGCGCCATTGCGCTGCGTTCAAATTCAAGTCCGACAAGGCGGACGACGCCTCCCGCGAAATGAATCCCTGCTTGTCCGATCGCACTATCTGACCGGTCCAATCCACGAGTTGAATATAATCGCGCAATTCGAACGACAATAAGGCCGACTCCTGTTCGTGCTCCACTTCGGTGTGGAATGGCATCAACTTGGGAGAAGGGCGTCTCGTTGGGTCGTGCTCTTCCTCCGACAACTGCCGAATGCGCGCCTGGATGGAAGTAAACTCAGATTCCTGCAGCGTTTCGCAAATTCCGGTTCGCACCGGATTCAGATCGACATACGCCATGCGCGACAGCAAGGCCGCCTCGTCCAGCAAAGCCTGTGACTTGAATCGTCCCTCCCAGAACCGTCCCGTGCAATCGTCTTCCTCGTTAGCCCTGCGGGCGATGTACTCGTTAAGACAGCGCATAAACCAACTGATGTCAGCCAGTCGTTCGCGCCAGGTTTCGACGATGCGGTCCAGTTGCCGGAATTCCTCCTCCGAATTCAGCTCGCCGTGCAGGTAGCAATGTACCAGCGGATCGCCCTTGTACAAACGCAGCCAGCGATGAATGACTTCGTCCCGACTCCAGGACCGGCCGCGGGCCTAATCCACATGCAGGACCACATGGAAGTGATTGCTCATCACCGCGTAGGCGGCGATGTCGATGGCGAAGACCTCGTCCAACAGCGCGAGGCGGTTTACCAGCCAGGATTTTCGATGGTCGAAATTCTTCCCGGAATAGCGGTCATCACCGCAAAGGAAGGCGCGTCGCACGCAGCGGGATACACAGTGGTGGAATGGTGTGTCCGCCAGCGACACGATTTCTGATCTGGGCCGAGTCATACGCTACCTGCAAGTCCTATGAGGGTTCTTGCAGCTAGGTATAGTCGGGATCCTACAAAAGCCAGAATTGAGGAAGATTTTCGATGGGTGTCCTCTACGCTGTTCATGCGCGCTTCGTGCAGGTGCTGCGCGCGCATCGCCCGCAACTTGGCCGGGTGCCGGCGCACTGTTTCACCGAGGGACCGGAAGCGCTGGCGGACTATCTCGACCTGGATTGCCACATCGGCATTACCAACTGGCTGTGCGATGAACGGCGCGGTCAGGCGCTGCGCGAGTCCGTCCGTCAGGCGCCGCTGGATCGTTTATTGATCGAGACCGACGCGCCCTATCTGCAGCCGCGCCCGGCCAGCCGCCGCAATGTGCCGGCCAACCTGCCGCATATCCTGCATGCGCTCGCCCGCCATCGCGGGCGGGATACGCAGACCGTCGCGCGCGCCGTCACCGACAACGCCCTGCAATTTTTCGCCCTGCCCGCGCACTGGCCGCCAGGCTTGGCGGCCTGATCGGTCGGCGGGTCGATGGCAACCCCCGGCCCGACCTTGGCCGGGAACGGGCATGTGGCGGGCAAAGACCCCGCAAGGGGCGAGGGGGCTAGAGACCGCGTTCAGCGATCGCTGAGTTTTTGCAGGGCGTAGGCCACCTGCAAGGCATCCATAAAGGCGCGCTGGCGCAGGTCGGCGGCGGCGGAATGGCCACCCTTGGTGTTTTCGTAATACAGGATCGGCTTGCCCATGGCCTGCATGCGCGCCGCCATCTTGCGCGCGTGGCCGGGATGCACGCGGTCATCGCGGGTGGAGGTGTAGAAGAACACCTCCGGGTAGTCATGCGCTAGATCCAGGTTCTGATAGGGGGAATAGCGGCTGATGAACGCGCGTTCCAGAGGGTCGTCGGGGTTGCCGTATTCCGCCATCCAGGAGGCGCCGGCCAGCAATTTGTGATAGCGCAGCATGTCCAGCAAGGGCACCGCGCAGATGATGGCGTTGAACAGGTCGGGGCGCTGGGTCAGCATGGCGCCCATCAGCAGGCCACCGTTGGAGCCGCCGCGTATCCCCAGGTGGCGCGGGCTGGTCAGGCCGCTGGCGATCAGGTGTTCGGCCACCGCGATGAAATCGTCATAGGCGCGCTGGCGGTTTTCCTTCAGCGCCGCCTGGTGCCAGGCGGGGCCGAATTCGCCGCCGCCGCGAATGTTGGCGACAGCGTAGGCGCCGCCCTGTTCCAGCCACAGCCGGTCGACGCCGGACAGATAGCCGGGCGTCAGGGCGACCTCAAATCCGCCGTAGCCGTACAGCAGGGTGGGCGTGGCGCCGTTGGCGCGGGCCTTGCTGTGGCGGATCAGGAAATAGGGCACGCGTGTGCCGTCGGCGCTGGTGGCGAAATGCTGTTCGGTCACCAGCCCGTCGGCGTCAAAACGGGCCGGCAAGTCGCGGATGAATTGCAGGTTGCGACCTGTGCCCAGGGCGTACAGGGTGCTGGGCTGCAGGAAGCTGTCGAAATTGACCAGCACGCTGTCGCTCCAGTCATCGCTGCTGACCACGCTGGCCGACCCCGGATCGGGCAGGTCGATGGGTGCGCTGCGCCAGCCGCCGCGCACCGGGCGCACCTCCAGCAGGCGGCTGGACACCTGGTGCAGCGTGTTGACCAGCAGCCGGTCGCGGCCGATGCTGACGCCTTGGATGGCGCCTTGGGCGCTGGGCGCCTGGATCAGCGACAGCGATCGTTCCGGCGTGCCGGCCAGGGCATCGTCGACATCGACGGCAACCAGGCTGCCGGCAGCGATCCGGTGGTCGCCGGCGCGCCATTCCTTGCGCGTCAGCAGGATGATGCGATCGCCGAACACGCCCTGCATGTCGATCCCCAGCGGCAAATCCAGGCGCGCCAGGCGCGGCTGGCCGCCCTGATCGCGCAGCAGGTGGATGACCTGAGTGAAAAAGTCCGGGCCCTGTTGCACACCCGCCAGCACGCCATCCGGGCGGTGGCTGGCGAACGGAATGTTGAACGCGACCCGCGGGTCGGCGTTCAACAGAGTGGGCGCCTGAGACAGGGGCGTGCCGCGCCGCCACAGGCGCACCTGGCGTGGGTAGCCGCTGTCGTTCATGGTCCGGTCGCCGAAATCGGTGGCGATCAGCAGAGTGTCGGCATCCACCCAGGCCGCCCATTGCTTGCTTTCCGGCGAATGGAAACCGCCCGCCGCCAACGGCACGAAGCGCCGCTGCGCGACATCGAATTCGCGGATGACCACGGCGTCGCCGCCGCCGCGCGACAGGCGAATCAGACAGCGGTTGAATTGCGGCGCCAGGCAATCGCGGCCCTTGTACACCCAGTCTTCCTGTTCTTCGGCAGCCAGGCGATCCAGATCCAGCACCACGCGCCAGTCATCCCGCGCGGCGGCGTAGGATTCCAGGCTGGTCACGCGCCACAGGCCGCGCACATTGTCGGTGTCCTGCCAGAAATTGTGCACCGTGCCGCCGAGCACGGCGCCGTAGGGGATCTTGTCCTGGGCGTTGTAATCGTCCAGGGCGCGCGATTCCAGGTCGGCAAAGCGGTCGTCCCGCTGCAGGCGCGCCAGCGATTCCCGGTTGCGCGATTCCACCCATTCCAGGGCGCGTTCGCCTTCTACTTGCTCCAGCCACAGGTAGGGGTCTTCGTTGGCGGTTTGCGCGGCGGCGCGGTCGGGCAGGGATAGCACGGCGATGATGACGATGATGCAAAAGGGCACAGGGTTCATGGTTGATCCTCCAGTAGACGGGGCATTGTAATACAGCTGTCCGGCCGCGGGGAATTGCACCCCGGCGGATGTGCGCCGACTTGCCATGAGCGGCATCTTGCAGCCGTTCAATGTCCGGATGGTCTTGCCGATCATGATGTGGTCGCGTTTTGTGCTGATTCATGGAAGATTCATGGGACACCCATGAAGGCCTCAATGGGTGTCCCATTTGTTTGATGTTTGATGGGTGTCCCATTCGCGGCGCCATCCGCAGTGCCATCTGCGGCGCGACACCTCCATCACGACATCGGCGATCAGCGAGTATGTTGCCGAGCGCGTGCTGCAACCGGAGCTGCGCTCCGCAATCCTTCGGCGCAGCAAGACGATCTTGCGGCGGAACCTGGCGTTGTTGCACGACTGGATCGACGCGAATTCCGGACTGCTTTCGCTCGTTTCGCCGCAAGCGGGCGGATTCGCGTTCGTACGCTATCATTTCGACGCGAATTCGACCGAACTCGTGCACCGGCTGCGCGACGAGATGGGCGTAATGCTGCTCCCCGGCGATGTGTACGGTCTCGATGGCTATTTCCGCATCGGCATCGGCGCGCCGCGCAGTCATCTTGAGCCCGGGCTCGAACGTATCGCGGACTACGTGCGGAAGAACTACCGGCGAATTGAACCGCTTCAACAAAGCTTGACTCGCTAATTCAAAGATTCAATAATAGGTGCTTTATTAGGTCTAAATAAAGGTCTTTTCATGAGTATGACGCATCCCATCCTTGCCAACGCGAGCGCGGGCATATCCGAGCTGAAGAAAAATCCCATGGCCGTCATCGAGCACGCCGAGGGTGCGCCGGTGGCGATTCTGAATCGCAATCGGCCCGTGTTTTACGCCGTCCCCGCCGCGGCCTGGGAAAGCTTGATCGATCAACTGGAAGACCTCGAACTGGCGGCGCTCGTGCGCGAACGGCAAGGCGAGGCCGAAATCGAAGTCGATATCGATGAGCTATAGGCTGGTCTTCCTCGCGAGCGCGATGCGCGAGTGGGAAAAGTTGAACCCCCAGATCCGGCGACAATTCAAGAAGAAATTGGCGACACGCCTCGAAACGCCAAGGATTGAGGCCGACCGCTTGCGCGTCATGAAAGACTGCTACAAGATCAAGCTGCGAAACGCGGGATACAGACTCGTTTACCGGGCAAGGGATCAAGACTTGGTCGTGGCGGTCGTTGCCGTCGGCAAACGCGAGCGGAACGCCGTCTATCTTGCCGCGACAGGCAGAGTTTCGAAGAGGGCAGAATTTTGAAGGTCGGCATTTCACAATGGATGATGATCCTGGTGCTGATGACTGGCGCTTTTGCCGGCCCCGCTCATTCCCAGGATAGTCAGGTTGACGCAGAGCCCGAAGCCGGCTTGCAAGCGGAAGCAAGCGTCGAGTCGGAGCGAATGCCTCACATTACCATTGAAGAGATACGGGTTACTGCCGAGCGCTCGTCTTTCGTTTTGCGTCGGCAACTGGAGGCGGCCACGGAAGATTTCGTTGCCGATTACAACGAGTTGAATGAAATAGATGAGTTCGACATCAACTGCAATAGATCCAATTGGACCCATACCCGCATTCAGGAACAAGCCTGCATGCCGGTGTTTTTTGAAAGGGCGTTGGCGGAAGCTGCCCGGATGGCCTTCATTACCGGTGATTTTATCTTTACCGACATATCATCCGTGGCCTTCGCCGTAAGACCGAAGTTTGAGCAATTGGAGAACCATATCCAGCAAATTGCGCTGGAGCATCCCGACCTTGCGGATTCCCTGCTGGAATTGGGCAAGATCCAGGCGGCACTGAAAGCCAAGAAGGAGGAGTGCATGGCCAAGCCCGGGTTTCTCGGAATCTTCCGCCTCTGCCGCTGACAATTCATGGGACACCCAACGGAAACGAGATGAGTAATTCCAGTACCCTGACGATGTTCTCGCACATTGTTTCCCGCCTGAGTGGTCGCACCGAGGATGTGGCGGTTGAGGCGTTGGGATTCATTCTTTCCCGCTCCGATTCGGCGAGACGTGCGCTAAGGGACATGCTGAGGGACATATTGCAAGAGGAAGGCTTGAATATTCCAGAATTGACCGATGCCGCAACCCAGATCAGTGGCGAGGAAGGCGCCCGGCCCGACTTGGTGGTTTGGGACCAAGACCGGGCCGAACGCGTTCTAATCGAAGCAAAATTCTGGGCCGGCTTAACTGAGAAGCAGCCCAATACCTACCTCGAACGCCTCCCGCGTGACGAGCATCCGGCAATCCTGTTTGTTGTCGCACCCAGATCGCGGCTGGAAACACTATGGCCCGAACTGCGAAGACTTGCCGAGCCTTATTTCGATTGGTTGTCGATTGACATGCCGCATGACGCGGAAGTCAAGTGTAGCCGAGTGGGCAAAGGAAGGTGGTTCCTCGTTCTCGCGAGCTGGCGTACGTTGCTAAATCGCATGCTGTCGTTATCCCTGTCGTCGGGTGATCTGATCGAGGCGGACATTAGGCAACTGCAAGCCCTTTGTGAACAGCAAGACCAAGAAGCATTCCTACCACTCGAGCCGCACGATTTCGCGCCCGAGTTTGCGCGGCGGCTGCTTCAGTTCAATAGCTTGGCATACAATGCTGTTGAGCGTGCCAAGTCGCGCAATATCGCAAATACGAAGGGCCTTAACGTCACACCACAATCCCATGGCTACGGGCGATATCTGCGATTGGGATCGAGGGATACCAAAGCCTGGGTTGGCGCGTGGTTAGGGGTTAACATCGAGTTGTGGGCGAAGAACAGAGAAACGCCTTTGTGGGTAACCCTTCATCCGAAAGGAAAGAATTGGGACAACGTAGTAACTGAAGCCGAATTGCGCGCCAGATTGGGAAACGAAATTTGGGCGAACACGCCGGACTCGATACCTATCCACCTGCCGATCGGAGTGGAAGAAGACAAAGTGCTTGCCAAAATCGTCGATCAACTGCAAGAAATTGCCCAGAAAATCGCAACTCCGTAAAGCGGCGGGCAACGGACTTCGCAATTGTGATTGTCT
The DNA here is from genome assembly GCA_028279115.1 of Pseudomonadales bacterium. GTDB lineage: Bacteria > Pseudomonadota > Gammaproteobacteria > Pseudomonadales > Pseudohongiellaceae > UBA9145. The sequence continues at coordinate 4,672 of JANQSV010000045.1, read as the reverse complement.
TTGTCATCGCCGTACTTGCGGCAGATCTCCTTCACCTGCATGCCGGCGTCGGCCTGCTTCAGGATGTTGACGATCTGGCGTTCGGTGTATCGGCTTTTCTTCATTGGGGTCTCCTCGCAGTCATCCTGCCAGAAAACTCCAATTTCTTCCCATGCCTTGATATTGGTATGACCTAGTAATTCCAATACGTCGCGTTCGTCGGAATCAACGTCTGATTGGAAAATTGGGCTGAAGCGGCGTACCAGCGGCACTGGCTCGTCGATTTCCATTTCCATGCCCTAAATAGCCAGCAGATTTTAATTTAGGCTGAAAACGAGTTTCAGGGCTGAATCGATATTTTTCAAATCGACTGCAGCAAGGGTGCCGCGGACACGGACCAGCCTTTCGTGGCGATCCACCGGCCGAGTTTGCAGACAGTCTGCTACCGAACGTTTTGTACAGCCATTTGAAGCTGTCGGGAAAATTTCCACGTTCGTGACAATGCGGGCCTTCTTTTCACTCCAGGCTGTCAGAGGCACCACCTGAATGACGGGTACACGCGCATTGTACTGATTGTTCGTCACTATCACGCACGGACGTATCTTGCCTGTCTCGGAGCCTTTGACCGGGTTGAGATTAACATCTACCACCATGCCCCGAACCAGCTTGGTCATTCGGGCCAGTCCAATGTTGCCACTTTGGTCCATTCCCTTGCCTCATCGTCTTTCGAGTAAATCTCGGCATAGATTTCGGCCGATTCCGCGATTCGCCTACCCAGCAGTTCTGATTGCAGATGATCGAGGGCGGCCCGCACCACCTGACTCTTGTCCCGGAATCCGAACTGTTCTCGCTGGGAGAGAAACTCAAGGTGCGCATCGGTAATGCTGAACTTGGCTTGAATCATAACGTCAATCTCCAACTGGCCCTATATTGGACCCTTAAACTAGGGCCTAAACTAAGCCCCTTGCAAACGCATGTCAAGCTAAGGCAGAAGATTCTTCGAACATCAATGAGAAGGCCTTGATGGGTGTCCCATGTAGGTCTGGTCGGATGGCGGAGCCTCCTGAACCTGTCTTGAGAGCCACTTCCCAAATGCCTCATCGGCAAGATCATTTCCGATGGATTTGCGAAGCGCATTTAATTTTCTGATATGACCCTTGGTCAATGAGCTTTCGTCGATAGCCATGATTAAGTCCTATTGAAAGAATGTGTTGATGGAATTGACATTGATGCATGAATCTCTCGCTGAAACGGAAGTTACAACAATACTAATCGCAATAACAGTCCCGTCTTGTTTCCGCCAGTTCCGGGCAGTCTGTGCGCAAGGGGAGTTTAAGACTAATCGCCCTTCACGGTTCAATCGTCTTGTCGTTCGAGTCGAATTCGCAGCGTTGTGATGTAGAATTGCGAGGTTCCCTCGAAACCGGAATCAGAGCCTGCCAGCAGCCATAACACGCCATTGCTGTCCGTGCTGATCAACAGTTCTTCGCCATAGGTGGATAATGACTTCAACTCCCAAGGCGGCGTAGTTCCCGAACATTCGAAACTATTGGTCAAATTCCCGACCACCAGCCCGTTTTCACCGCCGTTTGTCTGATTTCCAAAATCTATGTTCAATCGGAGATGGTTTTCGGGTTGCCTCTCTTCAGCCACAGGTTCTATCGTGGAGGCGCCAAACTTGATCGTGACGCTTTCTCCGGGAGCGCCGCCGATACCTACACATCCAAATGGCGTATTGGTGGCGATATCCCCATCCACCACGATGCTGTAAGTCGTATTGGGAGCCAATCCGCCGACAGCTTTCTTGACAAGCATTGCCAGGTCATCGGACCGATTGGATCCGGTCAGACGAAGTCCGCTAAATCCCTGCAACGGGGCTGGCAATACTTCTCGCCGGAAATCGAGTTCGTAGATTGATTCTTCGAAATTCACGGGCAAGTCCGCAAATACCGGTTGAAAATCCAGTTCACCGTTTTCAAATGAAAAAACTATCTGTTGTCCAAACTCCTCCTCGGCGAAACACTGTTGCCCCATCAATGAGGAAAACCGAATCAGCTCCAGCGCGCCGTTACCAAATCCGGAATCGACGGAACTCCAGTTTAGCGATGCGCTGTTGCAACTCTGAAATTCAATAGTTACCGAGCCCCAGTTCGAGACTTGCGGGTCCGCCTGGCTCCAGGCGGAAGGAGGACGCCCTCCGGAAAATTGCAGGAGTTCGGAATTCAGGACCAATCCCGAATATGTGCCTTCGCCAAGCAGCCACAAGGGTTGACCGAAACTGTCATAGGTGTACCAACTGACAAACGCTTTGGCGCCATTGATTACTTCAATCTGCAGCCCGTGCGCAGGTTGATCGGGGTTGTACCAGAAGCCGCTCAGGCCAACGCCAATGTTGGGGAGATTTATCGAATCGGATTGCGCAAGCGCCTGTGGAGCCAACAGTATCAGTGTGAATGAGAAGAAAAATTTCATCTTTCCGAACAAGCCTTTCGAGTGCGGCATGGTCGCCAATGCCGTCACAGATTCGACACAAGGTGAATTGGTACCGGAGGCCGGACTTGAACCGGCACGCTATCGCTAGCAATGGATTTTGAATCCATCGTGTCTACCAATTCCACCACTCCGGCACACGGTAGACCGGGACGGGGCGCCCATGTCCCGGCGCGGGGAATGGTATATTAATCGCCCTTCGCGGTTCAATCGGGCCGCGCCTTCCATGCAGGAAAAATCCGCCGCCGCCGGGATGATTGATGAGCGAATTGCTGTCCGATTACGACTACGATCTGCCTTCGGAACGGATCGCCGAGCGACCCTCGGCGGTCCGTTCGGCAAGCCGGCTGCTGAGCCTCGATCGAAATTCGGGAAGCGTCCGGCATAGGAGTTTCGCGGACCTGCCCGAACTGCTGAATCCGAATGACCTGCTCGTATTTAACGACACCCGGGTAATTCGCGCGCGGCTGCACGGCCGCAAGGACAGCGGCGGCAAGGTGGAAGTGCTGATCGAGCGAATTCCCGAAGCGCGCCGGGCGCTGGCCCAGGTGCGCGCCAGCAAGTCGCCGAAGGCGGGCGGCCACCTGCTGCTTGAGGGCGGCGCCGGAGAGCGGGTTGAAGCCGAGGTGCTCGGCAGAGACGGCGACCTGTTCGAGTTGCGCTTCGGGGAGGACGTCGCGGGCGTGCTCGAACGCATCGGCGAAGTGCCCTTGCCGCCCTATATCCGCAGGCAGGCAACCACGGCAGACGCCGAACGCTATCAAACCGTGTACGCCAGCCGCGACGGCGCAGTTGCCGCACCTACCGCCGGCCTGCACTTCGACCGCGAATTACTGGAGCGCATTGCGGCGAAGGGCGTGCAGTCGGCTTTCGTCACCTTGCATATCGGCGCCGGCACATTCCAGCTCGTGCGCGAAGAGCGAATCGCCGATCACCGCATGCATAGCGAATACGTGGAAGTACCGGCGTCTACCCGCGCCGCCGTAAACGCATGCCGGGAACGGGGCGGGCGCGCCGTCGCCGTCGGCACAACGGTCGTGCGCGCGCTCGAATCCGCCGCCGGGGCGGGGCGCCTGGGCGAATATCGCGGCGAAACCGATATCTTCATCTTTCCCGGCTTCGAATTCCGCGTGGTGGACGCCATGATTACCAACTTCCACCTGCCCCGGTCGAGCCTGCTGATGCTCGTCAGCGCCTTCTGCGGCAGCCGGGAAACGCTGTTCGACGCCTACCGGCAAGCCATCGCCGGAGGTTACCGTTTTTACAGTTATGGCGATGCGATGTTCGTGTCCTGAAAGCTTTGTTGATCTATCCGCATGAATCGGAAACAATGCGCCTGCCCGAAGCAGAGTTGAAGAGGAAGCAAGTATGAAAGAACCGGTTCGAGTCACGGTCACCGGCGCGGCGGGCCAGATCAGTTACGCCTTGCTGTTTCGCATCGCCGCCGGCGAAATGCTCGGCAGGGACCAGCCTGTCATCCTGCAATTGCTCGAAATCACGCCGGCGCTCGAAGCCCTGGCCGGCACGGTGATGGAAATAGAGGATTGCGCCTTCCCCCTGGTGGCCGGCATCGTGCAGACCGACGATCCGGACATCGCCTTCCGCGATGCCGAGTATTGCCTGCTCGTCGGCGCGCGGCCGCGCGGGCCCGGCATGGGGCGCAAGGATCTGTTGCAGGCCAACGCGAAGATTTTTTCGACCCAGGGCGCGGCCATCGACCACTGGGCCAGCCGCGACGTGAAAGTGCTGGTGGTGGGCAATCCCGCCAATACCAATTGCCTGATCGCCCACCGCAACGCGCCGCATCTCGATCCGTCCCAGTTCACCGCGATGACGCGGCTCGACCATAACCGGGCGATCGCCCAATTGGCGGAGCAAACGCACAGCCACAGCACCGATGTCGCAGGCATGATCATCTGGGGCAATCATTCGGCGACGCAGTACCCGGACATACATCATTGCAGCGTCGCCGGCAAGGACGCGCAAGCGCTGGTGGATCAGGACTGGGTGGAAAACAAGTTCATCCCCCAGGTGCAGCAGCGCGGCGCGGCGATCATCAAGGCCAGGGGTCTGTCGAGCGCGGCCTCGGCGGCGAACGCGGCGATCGCGCATATGCGCGACTGGGCGCTCGGCAGCGGCGGAAACACGGTCAGCATGGGGATTTGCAGCGACGGCAGTTACGGGATCGAGAAAGGGCTGATAT
>JANQSV010000003.1 GCA_028279115.1 Pseudomonadales bacterium | reverse complement strand
AGCATGAGGCTGTCGATCAGGAAACGGGGTAGCGGCAGGTAGCCGAAGCGCAATGCGGTCAAGGCCGGCGGGCCGGCACCCTGGGTGATTTCGCCGCGCAGATTCATGTAGACCGGCACGATGAAACCAAGGGAACGGCTGATTTCGAATCCGAGAGCGCCGTCGCGCAAATCGACCTGGGCCGCCCATTCGGGGCTCATGCGCGACAGGGACAGCAAATGGCGGCCGAGCAGATTCAGCTCTTCCTGATTCCACGAAAACTCATGGGGGCCGGCCAGTCCCGGCGTTCGCGGCGCGCTGTCGAGCAGGAGTCCCTCGACCCGCACGGCTTCGGCCCGGCTCAATTGCGAACGCGTCTCCACAAGCGGCGTGAATTGCAGGCACAGCAACAGCGGCGCAGCCAGTACGCCCGCGGCCAGCAACCAGAACCGGACACGCGGCAATCCCGCGCTCCGCCGGGGCTTGAAGCTGAGATTCCGTCTACTCATCCCACTCCGTCATTCTGCGCGTAGCGAAGCGCCCCCACTTCGTCATTCCGCGCGTAGCGAAGCGCCCCCACTTCGTCATTCTGCGCGTAGCGAAGCGGAGTCGCAGAATCTCATCGGCAAAGCGAGTACCGCTGCCGCACCAGTCGAATTCGTTACAGCGGCTCGAACAGCCGTTATAATGCCTGAAACAATCTGGCAGGTGCGTCATCGTGGTAACTATAAACCGCCCCTCATCAATTTTCACCCGTTCCGGCGCGGCGGCAATCCTGGCATTGCTGCTGGCGGCCTGCGCTTCCGGTCCGGAAAGTCCCACGACAAGCGGCGCAACCGCCGCCGCTCAGTCCGCGGCGGATTCCGAAGGCGCGGCCACCCTCACCGAAGAGCAATTGAGCGCACAGCGCGCCGAGGAAGCCGCCGAGCGCGCCCGCCAGGCGGCGGAAGCCGAACGGCAGCGCCAGGCCGAACTCGCGCGGCAGCGGGCCGAAGCCGAGCGCCTGGCCGAAGAGGAAAGGCAGCGGCTGGCGGAACAGCAACGTCTTGAGGAAGAAAGGCTGGAAAGGGAACGGCTGGCTGCGCTCGCGGCCGAACGCGAAGCCAAGCTCGCCCGCATCGAAGAACTTGAAACCCAGATAGCCGAATTGCAGGAGCAGGTCGCGGCCGGCGACGCGCTCAGCGGAGCCATGCGCGAAGCCGTGCTCGTATCCGAGCAATTGCTGACCCTGCTGACCGAGGAACAGGTCAAATACGAGGAAGACAATCTGGACGCCGCGGGCAATCTTGTCGATCCTCCCGCCGCCGACGCCATAGCCGAACTCGAAGCGCGCCGCAACGGCCTGCTCGAACAGATCGACACCTGTTAGGCTTTCTGCCAATCCGATTTTAGGAATCTCTCGAATTTATCGAAATTCCATATTGAGGATGGCTCTGACCGAGGTAGCTCCAACAGAGGTAAAGATCATAGTTTTGCAAGGATAGAGTAGCTTGCTACAAGACTGGCGTTCTTGATCATTGTCTTTCGATTATGTCTAGCGCAGAGATCGCTTTCTTCGCTACTGGCATACTCCTTCCAACTTTTACGATAAACCCGCAAAAAATTTCCCTTATTTACACCCAAAAATTCATAGCTGATCAGAAGATCATCGGACGATTCCAGAGAATCAAGCAATTGATTTTTTATAATGCCACACATGTAGTAGAAGAACCCCTTTTGTACTTCCTCTTCAATAATAGGCAAAGAATTTCGTACAGCTTTAGCTGTGTCCCAATTCTCGGGTGAATGCAGTAGAAATTCGCGCAAAGCGTCGAGTTGTTTACTTCCTATGGTCATTGTTTGGTCTCCAAATTCTAATTTGCAAAATTTCTCCGCATCGATCAGAAAGTTTCGCAATCTTTCGGCCTTGCATTCTTTTTGGCAGTCAGCAAGCCATTCGATAACTGAGTAGCCGCTATAGAAACTTCTCCACGTGACGAAACTACGGTCACCCTCGCCCGACACATGATATCGAATGGCATTAAAATCAGACAGAGATTTTTCTTCGCCATAGAGAATCTTGGAATCAACAACCGTGCTGTCTTGGTCATGATGGTAAGGCATGATTGCAAAGTGATTGCGGTATTTCTCTTCAGCGAGCTCGTTGGCGGAAATACTGTTCTTCGCAGGTAAGGAACCAGTAGATGGAAGGTAGAGCAGAACACATCGACTCTTGTACTTGCCCTTCAAGTAATTGAAATAGTCTCTAACTTGGTCTTCTTGGTCGCTTGCTTCAGGCTTGTTTTCAAAAGCGAGGCAATGGTTTCCTTCTTCGCCGGGGATTACGACATAAATATCTATGCGCCGAAATTTCCTAGAGCTACCCTTCGGGAAAATCTCCTTCTCCTTATACACTTTTGCTTTCAATGTAGAGAGGTTAGACCAACTAGATGTTTGTTTAACTTGTCTTAATAGAATGTCTAGAAATAGCGACCCCTGTCCATGGTTAGCTTTCGGGTCAAGAAGATCGGCAATAATAGAGGAAAGCCCAATCTCGTCCGTTTTCACGTAATCAAAGATATTGAAACGACGTGCAAGGCGTCGGTCCAACTTAAAATCATCCTCCTTGGCAAGTTTTAATTTGGGATTCAGATCATCAAAAAAACCTGTCAGTCTCCCGCGATCTTCCTCGCGAACTCCCGCCAGCGATAAATTAAGGTCGGTAAAAAACTTGTTTAGGTCTTTTGACATGCTCAGGTATATATGGTCGTCAGGAGCCGCCAACGAATATTACATGATGTTTCGGAGTCGGCATTGAGGTCCAGACTATTGCAATCAATGAACCCATACAAGGCGGCTGTGTCGACAAGCACCTGACTCAATCGGAACACCGATAGAGATACCGGTCGTGGTCCCGACCGACGGCTTCGCCGGTGCCGAAGCCAATTCCGATAATGGATTCCAGCGAATCCACTTGGATATCATTGTCCCCTTGGAAATGTGTATTCACCAATTCTCTGACAAGAGCGGAAATGCTGACGCCTTTCCGCCTTGCCGCAACTGCCAACAGCCGATGCTGCTCCTGTTCCAGCAGGATTTGCGTACGGTGCATGGCGAATTTTCTGTAAGTCACGAACATCAGCTTACAGCACTTTGGTTGTGATGGATATATCATCGTTGGGAATGGGTTCCGCGACAAAATGGCAGGATTGCCATTTTGAACGACGTTCAGCGCCGCCCTGTAGGGGCGAGGGGCACGGATGTCCCGAATCACTCCGGTTTGCTTCGCGCGAGCGGGTGCCGACTTTGACTTCCGAATTCGGGTTCGTGGCAACCAACTGCCTGGGGCTACGTCGAACGGCGTTTGCGGAGTAACTGAAAGATTCACCCGAAAACTACTGTATACCGGATTTTGCCGAATATACTTCATGCCGAGAAGTCGAACGCTCATGTCCAGCGAGGGACGGGGCAAGCAATCTGTCCGCCGAGGCTGCGAATCGTTCAAGGCGCGGCAGTACCTGAACGTATTGGCGAAGCTGGCGGAAGCCCGCCGGGTTGGCAGTGCTATGAGAGGCAAGGAGGAGAACTGTGGAAAATGAGTTGGTCCACGCATTGACAGAAAGTTTCGAGGGTCATGCTCAGGAGACGGAAAACGGGGTGGAATTCTGGCTGGCGCGTGATCTGCAGCATTTGCTGGGCTATTCGGAATGGCGCAATTTTTTGAACGTGATCGGCAAAGCGGAAATCGCCTGTGAGGGTTCGGGACATGTGATCGAAAACCATTTTGTTGGCATCAACAAAATGGTCGAACTCGGCTCCGGCAGCTAGCGGGAAATCGCCGATGTCATGCTGACCCGCTACGCCTGCTATTTGATCGCCCAGAACGGCGATCCGGGGAAGCAGCAAATCGCTTTCGCCCAGACCTATTTCGCCATGCAGACCCGCAAGGCGGAACTCATCGAACAGCGGCTGTTGGAAGTAGAGCGGGTATCGGCCCGGAAAAAGTTGTCGGCGACGGAAAAGGAACTTTCCGAAGTTATTTACGAGCAAACCGGCGGCAACCGCAACTTTGCCCTGATCCGCGGCAAGGGCGACCAAGCGCTGTTCGGCGAAAGCACTCGGGCGATGAAGGCGCGGTGGCGTGTGCCCGCCAGTCGCCCGCTGGCCGACTTTGCGCCCACAATCATCCTGAAGGCCAAAGACTTCGCCACAGAGATCACCATTCACAACGCCCGTGAAAACACGTTGAATAGCGAACCGCAAATTTCCCGCGAGCATGTCACCAACAATCAGGCCGTGCGAAGTACGCTATTGGAGCGCGGCATCCGCCCCGAAAGTCTGCCACCCGCCGAAGACGTGAAGAAGGTCGAGAGGCGACTGGCGTCGGCGGAGAAAAAGGCGCTGCAACACCCGCACGGATTGGAGGAATGAGCAAGAAGACAAAAGTGCTGCTGCTCCCAGCCATCTACTGCTAACTCCCTGAATCCTTGCAGCTTTGCGCCGCATCGCGCTTCTTTTGACCGGGGCGTTGTGGTAGAGTGCGCGGCTTTGACCGCAGCCAAGGGAGAACCAACCGAATGTCCTCGCACATCACGATCGTGGTGACCGTATTGCTGTCCCTCATGGGACTCGGAATCGCCTGGTACTACATGAGGAAGGTCGTCAGCATTCCGCTCGATCTCGACCTGAACGAAGAAGACAGCAAACGCCTGAGGTTCATCCACGGCGCGATCGCAAGCGGCGCGATGGCGTTCCTGAAACAGGAATATCGCGTTCTCTCCATTTTCATGGTCGCGTTCGCGCTGATCATCGCGGTCCTGATCGACGACACGCACACTCCCGGCTATCGCGAAGGCATATTCACCGCCATCGCCTTCCTGTTCGGCGCGGCCATTTCCATCGCCTCGGGCTACATCGGCATGAAGGTGGCCACCCAGGGCAACGCCCGCACCACAGTCTCGGCCCGGAAGGGAATTTCCGGCGCGTTCGACGTGGCGATCGATTCCGGCGCCGTCATGGGCTTCGCTCTGGTGGGATTGGCGACGCTGGGGCTGGTAATCATCTATCTCGTACTAAGTGCGCTGATGTCCGGGCTTGGACCGGAAAACAATCACATCCTGATGGAAGTTATCGCCGGTTTCGGACTTGGCGGCTCGACCATCGCGCTTTTCGCGCGTGTGGGCGGCGGCATTTTCACCAAGGCGGCCGATGTGGGCGCCGACCTCGTCGGCAAGGTCGAAAAGGGTATCCCGGAAGACGACCCGCGCAACCCGGCGGTGATCGCCGACAACGTGGGCGATAATGTGGGCGACGTTGCCGGCATGGGCGCCGACTTGTTCGGCTCCTGCGCGGAGAGTACCTGCGCGGCGATGGTGATCAGCGCCGTCGCCTTCGCCTACGATCCCAATGCGCTGCTTTATCCGATCCTGATCAGCGCCGTGGGCATTCCGATCAGTTTCATCACCAAGCTCGCCGTCGGCGTCCGAACCGAAGACGACGTCGCGCCGGCGCTGATGAAGCTGCTGATCATTTCAAGCGTGCTGATGTCGATCGTCATGTACTTTTTCACCTTGCTGCTCGTGCCCGAATTCTTCGAACTGAACGGCGAGCAATACACCAATATGGGCGTGTACTGGTGCTTCCTGTCGGGTCTCATAGCGGGCCTCGCGGTCGGGCTGCTGACCGGCTATTACACTTCGGAAAATTACGAGCCGGTCAAGGACCTGGCCAGGTCGTGCGAAACCGGCGTCGCCACCAACATCATTTTCGGTCTGGCGCTCGGCTATCGCAGCACGGTATTGCCCTATCTCTGCATCGCCGTAAGCATTTTCGTTTCCTGGCAGCTCGCGGGCATGTACGGCGTCGCCATTGCCTCGCTCGGTATGCTCGGAACCCTGGTGATCGCGCTCATGATCGACGCCTACGGGCCGGTCGCAGACAACGCCGGCGGCATCGCCGAAATGGTGGGACTGCCCAAGGAAGTGCGGCGACGCACGGATATTCTCGATTCGGCGGGCAATACCACCGCCGCGATCGGCAAGGGTTTCGCCATCGGCGCGGCGATCCTGACTTCGCTGGCGCTGTTCGCGGCATTCATTACCGCGGCGGAGAATCTGCAAGGCGAGCCGATCACGGTGAGTCTGCTCGACCCTCTCGTGTACACGACGGTGTTCATCGGCGCGGTGCTGCCATTCCTGTTTACCGCCATGACGATGAGATCCGTCGGCAGCGCGGCATTCGACATGATTGCCGAGGTGCGCCGGCAGTTTCAGACCATTCCGGGCATCATGGAAGGCACCGGCGAACCCGACTACGCCGAGTGCGTGGCGATCTCCACCAAGGCTGCGCTGCGGGAAATGATCGCGCCCGGCATCCTGATCATGGGCACTCCGCTGGTCGCCGGATTCCTGTTCGGCGTTGAAGCCGTGGCCGGCATCCTGGCGGGTTCGCTGGTGGCGGGCGGCGTACTCGCGATCGCTTCGTCCAACAGCGGCGGCGCCTGGGACAACGCCAAGAAATATATCGAAGCGGGCAATCTGGGCGGCAAGGGTTCCGAGCAGCACAAGGCCTCGGTGGTGGGCGACACCGTCGGCGACCCGCTGAAAGACACTTCGGGCCCGTCACTGAACATCTTGATCAAGCTGTCGGCGATTCTCAGCCTGGTGTTTGCGCCGTTTTTCGTTAATTTGGGGGGAATATTGCTGTAGGGGATCCACGTCATTCTGCGACTACGCTTCGCTGCGCGCAGAATGACTTGACTATAGGTCGATTTTGAATTTGGCCGGAGATGCAACATAATCGGCGACAGTTGCGCAGCCGGAAGCGGGTTCCTTGAGTGATCTAAACAAGATCGGACACATATTGTGCGTCGCTTCCGGCAAGGGCGGAGTCGGCAAATCGACTACCGCCGTCAATCTCGCATTGGCCCTCGCCCGCAACGCCAGGGTTGGCGTGCTTGACGCGGACATCTACGGGCCGAGCATCCCCACCTTGCTCGGCGCGCCCGCCGGCACGCGGCCCGAGGTACGCGGCGGCAGGACCATGGTTCCCATTCGGGCGCACGGCCTGCTATGCAATTCCATGGGCTTCCTCGTCAACCAGAGTACGGCAATGGTCTGGCGCGCGCCCATGATCATTTCCGCTTTCAACCAGATTCTCAAGGACACCGCCTGGTCCGATCTCGACTATCTGATCGTCGATCTGCCCCCCGGCACCGGCGATATCCAGTTGAGCCTGTCCCAGGCGGTTCGCGTCAGCGGTGCGGTCATCGTTACCACGCCCCAGGATCTGGCCTTGCTCGACGCCCGCAGGGGCATCGAAATGTTCCGCAAAGTGTCCGTACCCGTGCTTGGCGTGGTGGAAAACATGAGCGTTCATATCTGTAGCAAGTGCGGACACGAAGAGGCCATATTCGGCGCGGGCGGCGGTGACAGGCTGGCGAGAGACTTCGAAGTCCCGGTACTGGCGCGGCCGGCGCTCGATCCGTCCATACGCGAGGCCAGCGATCTCGGAGAACCACTGCTCGTGAAGCAGCCCGGACATCCGGCGAACGCGGCCTGGCTGGAACTCGCAAGCGGAGTGGCCGAGCGCTGCGCCGGCGCGACGGCGCAAAGCGCGCCAAAGATCACCATAACGGACGATTAGCAGCAATATGCAACAAAGACAATCAGATTGGGAGTGAAACAGTGGATCGGGTCAACGAATTTCTTATTTTCATCGATGGTTATCTTGGCAGCGCGTTCTGGTTTCCAACGCTGCTGTTGTCTACGGGCATCTTCTTTACCTTGTATCTGAAGTTTCCCCAGATCCGGTATTTTCGCCATGCCATCGCCGTAACCCAGGGCAAGTTCGACAAGGAAGGCGCCAGGGGCGAGACCAGCCACTTCCAGGCGCTCGCCACGGCGCTGTCGGGCACGGTTGGCACGGGCAATATCGGCGGCGTGGCGCTGGCGCTGCATCTCGGCGGCCCGGCGGCGCTGTTCTGGATGTGGATGACGGCCTTCTTCGGCATGACGAGCAAATTTGTCGAGGTTACGCTTTCCCACAAGTACCGCAGCGTTACCACCGACGGCACCGTCGCGGGCGGGCCGATGTATTACATGGAGAAAGGCCTGAAGCTGAAATGGCTGGCGGTGCTCTTCGCCATCGCCACCGTGCTGAGTTCATTCGGCACCGGCAATCTGCCGCAGATCAACAATATTGCCGCCGGTCTCGAAAGTACTTTCAATATCGACCCGCTGATCACCGCGATTTTCATGTCGGTGCTGCTGGCGCTGGTGATCATCGGCGGCATCACGCGCATCGCCAAATTCGCCGCCGCCGTCGTGCCCTCGATGGCGCTGCTGTATTTGATCGGTGCGCTCGCCGTCATCATTCCCCACGCCGGCAACATATTGCCTTCCTTCGCGGCGATCTTCTCCGACGCCTTCACCGGCTCAGCCGCGACCGGTGGTTTTCTCGGCGCCACTTTCGCCTACGCCTTCAGCCGCGGCGTAAACCGCGGGCTGTATTCGAACGAAGCGGGGCAGGGCAGCGCGCCCATCGCTCACGCCTCGGCGCGCACCGAAGAATCCGCCGACGAAGGCATGGTGTCGATTCTGGAACCGTTCATCGACACGATCGTCATTTGCACAATAACCGGCCTGGTGATTCTCAGTTCGGGAGTCTGGGCGGAAAAACTCGAAAACGAATTCCAGCGCGCCGACCTGAGCTTTGTCAGTGGCGTGTACGAAGAAGGAGACGAAGCGCATCAACGCGAAATCTTCGCCTATCTCAACAACGGCGATTCATCGGTGGCGAGTTTCAGCGGCAGTTTGCAAGTCATCGACGGCCGCCTGCAGAACGATGCCGACCTTACCGTGATCAATTCCCGCTCCTTCGCCGAGAATGTGCTGTTCAGCCGGGACGGCGAACCGATCACCGGAGAACTCGCGGTGAGCGACGGCAGGCTCGACGATCTGTCGGTTGTCGTCAGCGGCGAATCGCTCGTGCATTCGGTGCCGTTGACGACCGAGGCCTTCACGCGCGGCCTGTTCGGCGATTACGGCCAATATATCGTCTCCATCGGCCTGATGCTGTTCGCCTTCTCGACGGCCATCGCCTGGTCCTATTACGGGGACCGGGCGATGACCTATCTGCTGGGGCCGAAATCGGTCATGCCGTATCGAGTCGTCTATGTTTGCGGATTCTTTTACGCGGCGCTGGCCGACACCACGATCATCTGGAACGTTTCGCTGATCACCATCGTGCTGATGACGGCGCCGAACCTGATCGGCATATTGCTCATGCGCAAGGAAATGAAGAGTACGGTGAAGGAATACTGGGAGAAAACCGCCCACGGCCGGCACGAGGCCTAGTGTCTTTCCGGTTCTGCACCATGTGAGTCGCCGGCGGCTGACGCGGGGACTTTAATCCACCTCAGGCCGGCGGATGTCGGCGACGAGGGCCTGCACTTCGGCCGGGGGTTCGGGCGTGAAGCGGCAGATGGTCCAGGCGACCAGCAGATTGAGCAGCGCTCCCAGACTGCCGATGCCTTCCGGAGAAATGCCGAACAGCCAGTTGTCGGCGTTGTCGACCGCCGGATTGATGAAGCGGAAATAGATGATATAGAGCGCGGTGAAGCTGAAACCGGCAATCATGCCGGCGACCGCGCCATGGCGGTTCATGCGGCGCTGGAAGATTCCCATCACTATGGCCGGGAAGAACGAGGCCGCCGCGAGTCCGAAGGCGAAGGCCACGACCTGGGCCACATAAGCCGGCGGATTGATGCCGAAATAGCCGGCCACGAGCACCGCCATGAAGATCGACATGCGCGCGAAAAGCAATTCTTCCTTTTCGGATATCTCGGGCATGTAGGCGCGTTTGAGCAAGTCGTGCGACACCGCCGAGGAAATCACCAGCAGCAATCCCGCCGCGGTCGACAGCGCCGCGGCCAGGCCGCCGGCGGCGACAAGCGCCACCACCCAGTTGGGCAGTTCGGCGATCTCCGGATTCGCCAACACCATGATGTCGCGGTTGACGTCGAGCTCGTTGGTCGCAGCGTCGCCGGTGTATTGAATCAGTCCGTCGGCGTTGCGGTCCTCGAAAGTGATCAGCCCGGTCGCTTCCCACTTGTTGAACCACTCCGGCATGGCGCTGTATTCGACGTTGTCCACGGTATTGATCAGATTGGTGCGGGCGAAGGCGGCAACAGCGGGCGCGGTGGTATACAGAATGGCGATGAATATCAGCGCGTAACCGGCCGATTTGCGCGCGTCCCGCACGTGCGGCACGGTGAAAAAGCGGATGATCACGTGCGGCAGGCCGGCGGTGCCGATCATCAGCGCGGCAGTGATGAAGAACATGTCCTGCATGCTGCGTTGGCCTTCCGTATAGGCCGGAAAACCGAGTTGCTCGCTGAGGCCGTCGAGCCGGTCGAGCAGGTAGCCGCCGCCGAAGGCATCGGTGAGCTGCGAGCCGAAACCGATCTGCGGAATCGCCTGGCCGGTCATCAGGATAGAAATGAAGATCGCCGGCGCCATAAAGGCGAAGATCAGCACGCAATATTGCGCGACCTGGGTGTAGGTGATGCCTTTCATTCCGCCGAGCACGGCGTAAAAAAAGACGATGGCCATGCCGATCATCACGCCGTAGACGATATCGACTTCGAGAAAGCGGGAAAATACGATGCCGGCGCCTTGCATCTGCCCGCAGACGTAGACGAAGGAAATCACGATCGCGCAGAACACCGCGGTAAGGCGCGCGGTCTGGGAATAGTACCGGTCGCCGATGAAATCCGGGACGGTGTACTTGCCGAACTTGCGCAGGTAAGGCGCTAGCAGCAGCGCCAGCAGCACATAGCCGCCGGTCCAGCCCATCAGGTAGAAGGCGCCGTCCCTGCCGAGAAAGGAAATCAGCCCCGCCATCGAGATGAACGAGGCGGCCGACATCCAGTCGGCGGCGGTGGCCATGCCGTTGGCGATGGGTGGCACGTGCTTGCCGGCGACGTAGAAATCCTGGGTCGAACGCACCCGCGACCAGATGGCGATGCCGATGTAGAGCCCGAAGGTCAGGATAACGAAGAAAAAGGTCCAGAATTGAACGCTCATTGCATGGAGTCTTCCCTGTCCGACCCGGAGCGCCGATAGCGCTCATCGAGTTTGTCCATGCGATTGATGTAGACGAAGATGAGAATGATGAAGATGAAAATCGAACCTTGCTGGGCCATCCAGAAGCCGAACTTGAAGCCGCCCATGCGGATGTTGTCGAGCACGTCGACGAGCAGGATGCCGGCGCCGAAGGAAACGATGAACCAGACCGCGAGCAGACTCAGCACCAGCCGGATGTTGGCCTTCCAGTAGGCGTCGTCGTTCCTTCCCGGCATGTCGTCCCCGATCGTTATCGTCCGGATTTCGCAAGTGGCTGCGATGGTAGTACACAAACCGGGATGAGTAAAACCGGAGAGTTGTCCTGTCGAAGCAATTTGGAAATGTCCCCTTCGGCCTTGCGCGGAGGGAGCAGAGGAAGCGTAGCGCAAGGCCGGATTTGACGGCACTCCGCATCAAGCATAGACTCAGGAAGACAAGAGTTGCAATTCAACCCGGGCACATCTTGAATCGATCCTCGGGCTGTCCTGTAAATCGGGGTCGCCTCATTTGACGCGGCCACGACCGCGGGATAGGCCGGCTACCCACTAGCCGATTGAATTATTGGAAAGAGAAGGTCGGCAAGAACGCACCAGGGACGCGAGGAACATCTGCGGCTCATTGGCGGGGCTGCCATTAGCCGAGAACTCTCAGCGCCGATCGACGTAATTGTGGGGGGCGCGCCCTGCCAGGGCTTTTCCATGATCGGCAAGCGCGCTCTCGACGACCCGAGAAATCAACTCATCAAACATTTCCTCCGCCTGGTGGTCGAACTCGAACCGTCCGTGTTCGTACTTGAGAACGTTCGCGGACTTACCGTAGGCAAGCACCGGCAACTCCTTGACGAATTGACAGTCGAGTTCGAGGCGGCCGGATATTCAGCGACGCTTCCTTGGCAAGTCCTCAATGCGCGTCACTTCGGCGTACCCCAAGACCGGCAACGCCTCTTTCTACTGGGCGCAAAGGGCGCCATCGCTCCCCGCTATCCGATCACCGAGATTTTAGTGCCTACGCCGACATGCCAGGACGCGTTGGACGACTTGCCGGACGTGGAGCAATTCGACGAATTGGTTTCCTCCGACAGCGTACGCATCGGGGAGCCGATCTCAAGATTGAGCGCCTATGCGAAGGAGATGAGATGCCTCAGCAGCGACGCTTGGCATGATGGTTATGAGCGCGAGTGGGATCCACATCTTATGACTGCGAGTTTGCGAACGGCCCACACTCAAATCTCTCGACGACGATTTCGCGCTACCGAACCCGCCGCCGTTGAACCCATTTCACGGTTTTTCAAGTTAGCCGCGACCGGCGTGTCGAATACGTTACGCGCCGGTACCGACTCCGCTCGCGGCGCTTTCACTAGCCCCAGACCGATTCACTATCGCTACGACCGATGCGTAACGGTGCGGGAAATGGCGCGGCTGCATGGGTTCCCGGACTGGTTCAGGTTTCACGTTACCAAATGGCACGGAGGGCGGCAGATCGGCAATTCCGTGCCTCCTCCCTTGGCGAGAGCGGTCGCCGCGTCCGTACGCGAGGCACTCGGCGTAGAGCCAGCCTCGCCCGAGCGATCTATCCCACTGGGCTCTGCCCAACTTCTGGAAATGGACATGACGCAAGCCGCCGCCTATTGGAGCGTAGACGTTCCTATCGCAAAGCGAGACCGCAAAAGCGGCGCCACGAAGCGCAAGCAGCAAGACATAGAGCGGGAACTCGCTGGTGACATTCTGTACTCGTTTCGATATCGACGCCCGCTACCTCAAGCCATTTTGGATACAGCGCCTGCCGATAGGGAATGGACGATTCGCGGAGCCGGGTCGGCTGCCTACGTGTTTCGCCTGGTAACCGTCAATCGCATCGTTCCCAATACCGCGCTGATGACGATCAAGATACCCGACGCCACCCCGGAGATCGTATCAGCCCATTCCATGTCGGACGAGCAAGCGCTCCCCTTAAGATTAAAACGCTACTGGCCGAGACGCCGTTCGGCTGGATCAGGACAGCTGGGCTGTGTGATCTGTTTGCGCCTCGGGCGCCGCCGACTGAAAAGCTTGCAGTTGGCCGCAAGCCCGATACACGGAAAGGATGCAGGGCCAAGCCTGCATGTCCAGTTCAAAGCGCAACGCGTTATACACCTGCGGCACGAGCAGAACGTCGACCACGCTGACGGCATCGCCGAGCGCGTACGGGCCGGGAGTCAGTTCAGCTTCGATCACGGCGAAGCTTTGCTTGATCCAGTGATGATACCAGTCGGTTCGCCGCTCTTCGGATACCGCCAGCGCATGCTCCAGGTAGCGCAGGACCCGCAGATTGTTCAAGGGGTGTATCTCGCACGCGACGATTCCGGCCAGACTTCGCGCCCGCGCCCGCGCGATTGCGTCGGACGGGTACAGCGGCGGCTGCGGATATTGCTCCTCCAGCCATTCGAGAATGGCCATGGATTGCGTCAGCACGGCGCCGCAGGGCAACTCCAGCGCGGGCACGAGTCCCTGCGCGTTGACCGCGAGATAGGACTGCGCGTCTTGCCCGCCCGCCGCCAAATTGACCGGCTGCTGCCGGTATTCGATCCCTTTCAGGTTGAGCGCCAGCCGCACCCGGTAGGCGGCCGAACTGCGGTAGTAGGAATACAGCCGCAACATCGGTGGCTCCCCGGCGCTACTCTTGTCCGCCGTGCAGCCAGGCGGCATGCCTCGGAGCGCGCCTGGTTCTCGACCATTCTTCCAGCATCTCCCATTTCACCGCGTCCAGCCTGCGCATCTTCTCGCGCTCCGCCGGGTCCGGCGCCGACAATTCCAGCCGATGTCCGTTCGGATCGAAAAAGTATATGGAATGGAACAGCGAATGATCCACCACGCCCAGAACTTCGATATCGTTGGCCTCAAGCCGGCGCTTGAACGCCAGCAGGGTCTCCATGTCCTTGACGCGAAACGCGATGTGCTGCACCCATTCGGGCGTATTCGCATCCCTGCCCATCGCGGGCTGCGTCGGCAATTCGAAAAAAGCCAGCACATTGCCGTCGCCCGCATCGAGGAAAACATGCATGTAGGGGTGGCTCTCTCCGGTGGACGGCACCTCGTTCTCGGCGATGGCAAGCACGAAATCCATGTCCAGATTTTTCGCGTACCATTCCACTGTTTGTCTGGCGTCCTTGCAACGATAAGCCACGTGATGGATCTTCTCGACTTTCATAAGCGTTTCCCCGTTCGTGTGCCTATTGCGCCGTTCGCGCCGGCAACACTGTGCCCACGGCTTCGCCGAAGCCGATGCGGGCGGCGCCGTCTCCGGCGCAATGCGCGCGCAATATCACCGTGTCGCCATCGAGCAGAAAACTGCGTTGTTCGCCGCTGCCGAGTTGCAGCGGCCGCCGTCCGCCGGCGGACAATTCGAGCACCGAGCCGGCCTCGTCCGGCGCCGGTCCCGATTGCGTGCCGCTGCCGAGCAGGTCGCCTGGACGCAGATTGCAGCCGCCAAGGGTATGGTGCGCGACCAATTGCGCGGCGGTCCACCAGGAATGGCGAAAATTCGAGTTCGAGAGCAATTCCGGCGCCATCCCCTGCTCGCGCATCTTCTCCGTTTGAATGAACGCCTGCAATTCGATGTCGATAGCGCCTATGGCGCGGTTGTGCGCCGAATCGAGATAGGGCAGCGGCTGCGGCTCATCCGCGGGACGCGCGAACGATCTCCGGAACGGCGCCAATGCTTCCAGCGTGACTATCCAGGGCGAGATCGTCGAGGCGAAATTCTTGGCCAGAAAAGGGCCAAGCGGCTGATATTCCCAGCTTTGGATATCCCGCGCCGACCAGTCGTTGAGCAGGCACATGCCGAAAATATGCGCTTCGGCGCGGTCGATTCCGATCCGTTCGCCCAGCGGATTGCCCGCGCCGATGAAGATGCCGAGCTCCACCTCGTGATCGAGTCGAGCGCACGGGGCCGTGGCCGGAGCGGCATCGTCCGGGCTTTTGATTTGCCCGACAGGGCGCGGAAATCCGCGGCCGGACACGACAATGCTCGACGAACGCCCGTGGTAGCCGATCGGCACCCATTTGTAATTCGGCAACAGTGGATTGTCGGGGCGAAATTGTCTGCCCACGCTGGTGGCGTGATGAATCGAAGTATAGAAATCGGTGAAGTCTCCGATTTGGCAGGGTACGGCGTATTCCACGCCGGTTTGCGGCGTCAGGCAGGTGCGCAAGCTCTGCCGGTCGACCGCTCCGCGGCGCAACGCCCGGGACAGCGCCAGACGCAACGCCGAGATGGCGTCTGCGCCCATCGACATCAATTCGTTCAATTCGGGTAGCGCGCCGGCTGCGGCGGCCCGGCCCGCCGGTCCGCGCAACAGGCCCGCGGCGTCGACCGCCGCCAGGTCGACGATCTGATCGCCGATCGCGACTCCGCCGCGAAACTCTTCTTTCGCTTGCAAACGGCGAAAGACGGCGAACGGCAGGTTTTGTATCGGAAAATCGCAATCCCGGTCGTTGGCGGACTCGACCCAGCTAAGCAGTTCCGGATCGTGGGTTTCGTTCACGGCGAACATCGATTTGCCTCTGTGGAAACGCGGCCCCGCGCCGGCGGGAAACGCTTCAGATCACGCCCCTGCGAATCTGGTCGCGCTCTATGGATTCGAACAAGGCCTTGAAGTTGCCTTCGCCAAAGCCCTCGTCCGCCTTGCGCTGGATGATCTCGAAAAATACCGGCCCCAGCAGATTGCCGGTGAAAATCTGCAACAGGATCTTTTTCTCTCCTGCTGTGCTGCCGTCCATCAATATGCCGCGGGCTCGCAGTTCGTCGAGCGGTTCGTCATGCCCCGGCAAGCGCTCTTCCAGCATTTCGTAGTATGTCTCCGGCGGCGGATCCATGAACGGAACGCCGTTCGCCCGGAGCAGGTCGCAGCTTTCATAAATGTCGTCCGTCGACAGCGCAATATGTTGAATGCCTTCACCGTTGTATTGCATCAGAAATTCTTCGATCTGCCCGGAACCGCCCGCCGCCTCTTCGTTCAGTGGAATGCGGATTTTGCCGTCGGGGGCGGACATGGCGCGGGATTGCAAGCCGGTTTTCCGGCCCTCGATGTCGAAGTAGCGGGTCTGGCGGAAGTTGAAAAACTTTTCGTAAAAGTTGGCCCAGTAGTCCATGCGTCCGCGATAGACGTTGTGGGTCAGGTGATCGATCTCCCGCAGCTTGCAGCCTTGCGGGCGGCGGTCGACGTCGTCGAAGAATCGGAAATCGATATCGTAGATGCTCGAGCCTTCCTGGTAGCGGTCGATCAGGTATAGCGGCGCGCCGCCTATGCCGCGGATTGCCGGAAGGCGCAATTCCATCGGACCGGTGGGCATTTCGACCGGTTGCGCACCGAGTTCGAGGAGTTTCGGATAGGCGTAATGCGCGTCTTCCACGCGAAACGCCATGCCGCAGGCCGAGGGGCCATGCTCTTCGGCATGGAACGAAGCCATGCCGCCCGGTTCGCCGTTGAGAATGAAGTTGATATCGCCTTGCCGATACAGGACGGTTTCCTTCGACCGGTGTTTGGCGATCGGACTGAAACCGAGCATCCGAAAAACCTTGTCGAGCTGTCCCGTGTCGGGTGCGCAAAATTCGACGAATTCGAAACCGTCAAGTCCAATGGTATTGTCTGCGATTGCTTGCATGTGAAATCCTTTTAAGGCCAATGTCGTAAGCCGAAACAGTCGTGAGACGGTCTGCCGGGCAAGCCGGGGCTGCGTCAATCGAACACCCGGGATTGTAAAAAGTCAAGAATGCGGATTCAATACGGTGAGGCGCCCTGTCGGCATTAGATGGCTGCCGGGCGCGAAAAGTTCCGCCCGGGGCTGATTTTCCCCGTAAAACCCTGAACGGCGGTCGCGGTCGTTCCCGCACCGCCAGCCGATCTACCCGGCAAGTCCCAATTCCCGCAGGGCATCGCGCCAGTGCAGGCAAAGTATGCCGCCGACCCGCATGCGCGCGGCATCCCTGCCGGCGCACAAGGCCAGCGGGCGATCGAATTTGATTTTATTGCGCTCTTTGCGTTTTTCCGCATGGCATTCGGAGATATGGAACGATGCAATCGGCAGCAGTGATTTTCGCGGAATCAGAAGCGCCGAGACCACTGTGTCGATCACCTGGGCGATCAAGCGCGGCGTTCGGCAACGGCGAATCGAAGCCGCTCGGGCAGGCCTCGCGCTGGCCGAACTCGATGCCCGGATTCTGCGGCTCGACACGGCGGCGGATACGGCTCGGCGTTTCATCGTCTGTCTGGCGTTCCAGGAGCGGCTCGGATTCGCATCGGATCAGATCGACCTGGCGCAACAGACTGTTTCGGCGGTGCAGACCCGGGTCGAGGCCGGTCTGGCGACCCAGGCTGAATTGGCGCGCGCGGGCCTGCTGCGGGCGGAATTGCTGCGCGAGGGTTACTCCCACGAACTGAGTTCGGCGCGGCATCGCCTAAGCGCCCAATGGGGTGAAACCGAACCGGATTTCGGGGTGGTCGCCGGCAATGTCAGGGAGCTGCCCGAATTGGAGCCGATCAAGGCGTTGCTGAACCGCGTGAAACAGAATCCGGACCTCGCCCGTTTCATGTCGCGGGAACGCATCGCCGAAGCGGAACTGCGCGTGGCCCAGGCGCGGGGCAGGCCCGACTGGAACGTCCATGCGGGAATTCGCCGGCACGAATTCAGCGATGATGTCGCCCTGGTGGGAGGTGTTACCATTCCCATCGGTGTGCGAGACCGCAATCTGGGCCGTATCGCCGAAGCGCGCGCCGAAATGGGCCGGGGCCGCTAGCGAAGGCGAGGTGGCCAGGGTCGAAATCGAAACGGCGGTCTACGTGCTCTACGAGCAACTCCGCCATGATATCCAGGTTGCCGCGGCCATCAGGAACCGGCTGATTCCGCAACTCGAACAGGCGCTTGCGGATACGCGGCGCGCATACGAACTCTGCGGCGGCAGCTTTGTCGAACTCATTGCGGTGCAAGCGGAACTGTTGGGCGCCAATAGCAGCGACTACCTCGAATTCAGCATTGACGCTTACGAAGCCCTCGTCGAACTCGAACATCTGACGGGCGAGACGGTGCTGCCGGTCGAACCGGCGCGCCGCCCGAGTTCCGCGCCTGGGTCGCCGAGGGCGGCCGCGCCCTGGCGCCGGACGATATCGATTTGCGCGTTGAGTTGACCCGGCTCGGGAACCGGATAGATCGACACGCGTTTCAGCCCGCGGGTGAATTTCTGCGTGGCGCATCGGTCGTGTACGAACCCCATTCCTTCGCAGTCCAGGTGACCGCTATCCACGGTGGCCGCAGCCATAACTGGGAGTGCGACAGCTTTGAAGGGCGCACGCGAATCAGCGCTGAAATGGCGGAATCGCTGGGACTGAAAACCGAGGTCGCCGGCCCCGCGACAATCGATGAAACGATTACGGTTTACGGGCGTATTGTGCCGAATCCCGATCGGATGCGCGAAGTCAGCGCGCGTTTCGATGGCGCCCATCCGCGAAGTGCGCGCCACGCCCGGGGACGCGGTCAGGGAAGGTCAACTGCTGGCCGTCATCGAGAGCAATGAAAACCTGCGAACTTACTCGATCGAGTCGCCGATATCGGGCGTGGTAACCGAAAGAGACGCCAACGCCGGCGAACAGACCGCGGGCAGGCGGCTGTTCACGATCATGGATACCACGTCGGTCTGGGCTGAACTGTCGATCTTCCCCGGTGACCGGGAACATATCGCCATCGGTACGGAAGTAACGGTTGCGCCGGCGACCGGAGGCGCGTCCTTCGATGGGCTTGTCTCATTCATCGACGTTTTCGCCGCACCGGACCAGTCAGTGGCCGCCAGGGTGGTGCTGGAGAACGGCGACGGTACGCTCAGGCCCGGCATGTACCTGACCGCTGAGGCGAAGATAGCAAGTAGCCAGGCGCCGCTCGCGGTCCGCCGCGAAGCCTTGCAGACCTTCCGCGACTTCGACGTGGTCTATGCCAGGGTCGGCGACGAATACGAAGTTCGCATGCTGGAACTGGGCCGGGCGTCGGGCGGCTGGGTCGAAGTGCTGGGCGGCCTGGAACCGGGCGCCGTATATGTCGCCGAAAACAGTTACGTCCTCAAGGCCGACATCGAAAAAGACGGTGCCACCCACGATCATTGAACCCCATGCGGCGATATTGCCGATCTGCAGGACGTGGTGGCGACCGCGCTGGGCGGCGCCACGGCGGGAGAAATTTACGAAGGCGACCGCAGAGTGGAGATCGTGGTGCGGTTGCCGGAATCGAAGTGGTCATCGGTTACAACCAGATACGCGGGGAAAGCGGCAAGCGGCGGATGGTCGTCGCCGCCAACGTTCGCGACCGCGACCTGGGTTCGTTTGTGACTGGCGTGCAGGCGGCGGTGGGACAGGGCGTGGAAATTCCACCCGGCTATTGGCTGGAATACGGGGCACTTACCGCAATCTGCAGTCGGCGGCCCAGCGGCTTGCCGTTGTGGTGCCCATGACCTTGCTGATGATTGCCGTACTGTTGCTGCTCGCCCTGGGCTCGCCGACAGATGCGGCAATTATCTTTTCGGGCGTGCCGCTGGCTTTCACCGGCGGCGTGACGGCCCTGTTGCTGCGGGATATGCTTTTTTCGATCTCCGCCGCGGTCGGCTTCATCGCCTTGCCGGGCATCGCCGTGCTCAACGGCCTGATCATGTTGACTTTCATCCGCGATCTCCGCGCCCGGGGGAGACCGCTGCGCGAAGCGATCATGGAAGGCGCCATGATACGTCTTCGTCCCGTCTTGATGACGGCGCTGGTTGTGTCGCTCGGATTCGTGCCGATGGCGCTCAATACGGGAATCGGTTCGGAAGTGCAGGGGCCTCTGGCCACTGTTGTCATCGGTGGAATCGTTTCATCCACCGTGCTGACTTTGCTGGTGCTGCCGGCCTTGTATCATCTGTGCCGTTCGCGCGAGGAACGGCGCGGCAATATTCCGATTTAGAGATAGAACGCCTGCGCGAGTACGAGGACGGCGAAGAAGCCGATGGAGTCGGTGAGGGTGTGCAGGACTACCGAGCCGGCGAGGGCCGGGTCGAGGTTGACTCGGCGCAGGAACAGGGGCAGCCAGGCGCCGGCGAGGGCGGCGCTGACAATATTGAACATCATGGCGGCGCCGGCGATCAGCGCGAGCAGCGGGTCGCCGTACCAGAACATCGCGATCAGCCCCATGCCCACGGCCCAGACCAGGCCGTTGAGCATGGCCACGTTGAGTTCGCGGATCACGAGCCAGGCGCTGTTGGAGGGACTGATATGGCCGAGGGCGATGCTGCGGATCACCAGGGTGAGGGTCTGCGTACCGGCGACGCCGCCCATGTTGGCGACGATGGGCATGAGCACCGCCAGGTAGACCAGTTGATCGACCACGTCCTGGAAGGCGTAGATCACGAGCGCGGCAAGCGCCGCGGCGACGAGATTGACGCCGAGCCAGACGGCGCGGCGGCGGGCGGTCTTTATCACCGGAGCGAAGGTGTCGTCCTCTTCGTCGAGTCCGGCCATGCTCATCAGCGAGTGTTCGGTGCTGTCGCGGATGACGTCGACCACGTCGTCGATGGTGATGCGGCCGACGAGCTTGCCGTTCTCGGCGACCACCGGCGCCGAGACCCAGTCGTGTTGTTCGAATAATTGCGCCACCTGTTCCGCGGGCATGGAAACCGGGATCGCTTCGATATCGGTGCGCATGACGTCCATGACCAGGGTGGCCGGATCGGACACGAGCAGTTCGCGCAATGGCAGAATGCCGAGAAACATGTCCTGGCGGTTCACCACGTGGATGTTGTCGGTCATTTCGGGAATTTCGTCGTGGCGGCGCAGATAGCGCAACACGAGTTCCACCGAATGGCCCTTGCGCACGGTGATGGTGTCGGTATTCATCAGGCCGCCGGCGGTGTCCTCGTCGTGGGACAGCACCGTCTCGACGCGCTGGCGATCCTGCTCGTCCATCGCCTGCAGCACTTCGGCGGCGACCTGCCGGGGCAGTTGCTGGAGGATGTCGGCCAGGTCATCGGGTTCGAGCCTGATCGCGAGCTCGGCAACCTCGGCGGCGTCGTATTCGCGCAGGAATTCGCCTTGCAGATCTTCGTTCAGGTACTGGATGACCTCGCCTTCGGCGTCCTTGTCGAGCAATTGCCAGAGTACGGTGCGGGCCTTGGGCGGCGAGGATTCGAGCAGATGCGCGATGCCGGCCGCGGGCAGCGTCTTGATCATCTGCCGCACCTGGTACAGCGAACCGCTTTCCAGCGCCTGATTCAGCAACAGGACATGGTCGTTCTGGTACTCGGTCTCGGACATTCGCTCTACTCGTCGATTCTTCGCCAGCTTAGAATTCTGAAAAATTCCATCCATGGAATTTTTCATTATCGCAAAACAAAAGCGTAGTTTTGTTTTGCTCCCGAATTCAATGGCTTGCGCCATCGAATTCGGGAGCACATCCCTGTGCCGCGGGGGAAGCTCTGACTAAGTCAGAGCTTCCCTAGGGATCTTCGCCGAATCCGTCCTCGATCAGCTCGACGATCGAGGGCAGCGCTTCGTGCTCGTCGGGCCCATTCACTTCGATGCGCAAGGTGGTGCCTTTCACCGCGGCAAGCATCATCAATGCCAGGATGCTTTTGCCGTCGACCATTTTCTCATGGCCGATGCGAATTTCGCTGGCGAAACGCGAGGTTAGTTCTACCAGTTTCGAAGCCGCCCTGGCGTGCAGTCCGGCCTTGTTGACGATGAGAGTTTCCGCGCTGCGCATGGTCAGGTCCGCAATTCCCGATGACGGACCTGGACGTTGGCGATCCTGCCTTCGAAGTGACGCGCGAGTTTCTCGCAGAAAAAGACCGAGCGATGCCGGCCGCCGGTACAGCCCACCGCCACGGTGATATAGCTGCGGCTGTTCTCCTCGAACCGCGGCAGCCAGGTTTCAAGGAACCCGCAAATATCGGTAAACATCTCTTGCACGATATCGAACGACTCCAGGAACGAACGCACCGGATCGTCGAGTCCGCTCCGCGCCCGCAGCCGCGTTTCCCAATACGGATTCGGCAGACAGCGCACATCGTAGACGATGTCGGCGTCCGCCGGGATGCCGTTCTTGAAGCCGAAGGACTGGAACTGCAGGGCAAGGCCGGTTTCCGATTTCTCGATAATGCGCTGGCTGATCGCGTCCTGCAGTTGCTGCAGGGACATGCTGCTGGTATCGATGCTCAGGCTGGCAAGCAGGGCGATGGGTTCGAGCAGTTCCGATTCCTTGTCGATGGCCTCGCGCAATCCGACCTGGTCGGTCGAAAGCGGATGCTTGCGGCGGCTTTCGCTGAAACGCTTGAGCAGGGTCTCGCTGCCGGCGTCGAGAAATACGGCCTCGACCGGTATCTCCTGGTGCTTGAGCTGTTCGACGATACCGGGAACGAGCGACAGGTCCACCGACAGGTTGCGCGCGTCGATGCTGACGGCAACGTTGACGATGCCATCGGACTTGGTAGCGATGCGCTCGGTCAGGGCCGGCAGCAGACTGGCGGCGAGATTGTCGACGCAGTGATAGCCGTGGTCCTCAAGATAGCGCAGCACCGTACTCTTGCCGGAACCCGAACGTCCGCTGATTATGGTCAGTTTCATGCAAGGCACATTTTGTTAACCACGGGACAAAGTAAGGGGCTTGTGAGTCGGAGGTCACGCCTGATGCGTGACGGTGACAGTATATAGATCATCCACATCGCTTGTATTGCGCAATGTGAAACAGAAATCCTCGTCGTTGAAAAGGGTCGCCACGGAAGCCAGCGTGCGCACGTGATCGTCGTCCCTGACGTTGGGCGCCACGAGAAAGAAGAGCAGGTCCACCGGGCGGTCGTCCATTGCGTCGAAGTCGATCGGTTCGCGCAAGGTGACGAGCATGCCGATCACGTCGGAACAGCCTTCCACGCGGCAATGGGGAATGGCGATGCCGTTGCCGAGACCGGTGCTGCCGAGTTGTTCCCGGGCCATGAGGGCATGGAACACGGCGTCGGCGTCGACGCCGGGAACCTCTTCGGCGATCCGTTCGCTGATGTTGTAGAACAGCCGCTTCTTGCTATGGCCTTTGAAGGCGCAAAGGCAGCGCGAGGGTGTCAGGATGTCTTCCATCTGCATGCTGGGAATCTGTTTGTGAAGTCCTGGGTCGATTTCGTCCTGGTCCGACTATCCCGTTGTCGGCGGCGCCAGCCGCTTGCGTTCGTTGGAAGGGGGTATGGAAAGCGATTCCCGATACTTTGCGATGGTGCGGCGGGCGACATTTATGCCGCGCTGTTGCAGCAGCGCGGTGATCTTGCTGTCGGACAAGGGCTTGCTGGCGTTCTCCTCCGCGATCAGCTTCCTGATGATGGCTCGAATCGCCGTCGACGAACATTCTCCTCCACTGGCGGTGGAGACGTGAGACGAGAAGAAGTACTTCAGCTCAAACACGCCTCGCGGCGTATGCATGTACTTCTGCGTGGTCACCCGGGAAATCGTCGACTCGTGCATGTCCACCGCCTCGGCGATGTCTTGCAGCACCAGCGGTTTCATGGCCTCTTCGCCGTTTTCGAGGAAATCCCGCTGGTGTTCGACGATCTTAGTCGCCACTTTAATCAAGGTCTCATTGCGGCTTCGCAGACTTTTGAGAAACCAGCGCGCTTCCTGCAGATTGCTGCGCAGATAGCTCATGTCGTCTCCGTTGCCCGATCTTGAAGCGAGCGCCGCGTAGTCCTGGTTGATTCGAATGCGCGGCGCGCTGTCAGGGTTCAGATCGACCCGCCAGGCGCCGGATACCGCATCGCGGCTGACGATTGCGTCGGGAACCACATATCCCGCGGTCGCCGGCGAGATATGCGCGCCCGGCCGGGGGTTTAGCGATTCGATGAGGCGGATGGATTCCCCGAGTTCCGCCTCATGCAGCCGGGTGCGCCGCTTCAGTTGTGAGTAGTCGTGGCTGGCCAGCAGATCGAGATGATCTTTCACGAGCACCTTGGCATTCGCGGTCGGCTGTTCCAGTTCCGGATCGGTGATTTGGTCGAGTTGCAGCAGCAGGCATGCCGCCAGATTGCGGGAACCGGCGCCGATCGGGTCGAATTGCTGGATACGATGCAGAACCGCGAGTGCCTCGTCGGGGCCGACTTGCGATTCCGGGTCAAACCCGGCCAGGATCGAGTCGAGATCGACGCTGAGCATGCCGTTGACGTCGATGGCGTCGATGATCGCGAGAGCGATGGCCCGGTCCCGATCCGACATGGGCGTCAGGTTCAATTGCCACAGCAGATGATCCTGCAAGCTGTCTTCTTCCGAACTTCCCGCTTCGAAATCGAAGGGTTCGCCGTGCCAGGACGAACCGCCGTAAGAGGAGGGATAATGGTCCTGCCAATGCTCGCTGACCGTCACTTGCGCGCTGAATTCCTTCGCTTGTTCGTTCGCCGCTTCTTCAAGCTCGAGCATGGGATTGGATTCGAGCATTTGCACGACTTCCTGGTGCAGGTCGAAATTGGAAAGTTGCAGGAGTTTGATCGCCTGCTGAAGCTGCGGAGTCATCGCCAGATGCTGACCGAGCTTGAGCTGAAGCGAGAGTTTCATGGGTGCGATGTGACCTGAAATTCGTGGTCTGCCGCCCTTTTGGAGCGACTCGGTGAGTATAGCGCATAAGATAGGCACTGTCCTTGCCTAAGTGCGTTGTCCCCTCGCCCGGCAAGCGGCTTCGAACCGTCGCCGTCTGGCGGGCTGTGTGCAGCGGACGCCGTGAATACACTGGGGATTCTGCGAGGTTGTTCATGCCATCCATGGCGCGACTTCAGTGGCTTCGACTACCCCCAGCCTTGCCATCCCTGGCAAGTCGTTCGGCCCTCAAGAAGCTGCGCTTCTTGTCGGCTGCGCCGACCGGGCCTCACCCTCGCACGCCCGCTGCATACAGCCCACCAGACGGCGACTCACGCCGTGCAGACCCGGAGAGACGTCATTCTGCGCGGAGCGAAGCGCAGTCGCTGACGCGAAGGGGTATTTAGGCGGCGTTAATTTATAGCCTTTTTTCTTATACTGCCTTATAAAAGGTTATAAATCGTTTTACCGCTATCCGTTAAAATCTCCCTACTAAGCGGCTGTGCATCCGAACCATAGTGATAGAATGCCGGCGACCCGATTGAACAAGGCGCATTCAGCATGGACAAAGTTCTGATCTACTGGGATAACTCGAACATCTTCCACGAGGCCCAGCGATTGGCCGACGAACTGGAAGAGGAACCTGACGCCAGATACAGGGTCCGCATTCATTTCGAGAATCTACTCAGACTGGCGCACGCCGACCGCCCTGTACAAAAAGCGGTCGCCGCAGGCTCCTTGCCGCCTGAAATGCGGCAGTTGTGGAATCGCATGGAGAGCCATGGCGTCGAGGTCCATCTATTTGACCGGGGCTCTGCCGAACAGGGCGAGCGGGAAGTGCCAGACCGCCTGTTGCAATTGCGCATGCTCGAAGACGCGCTCGACTTCAATGGCGACCCGGGAATAGTGGTGCTGCTGACCGGCGACGGCGCCGGTTACCACGATGGCGCCGGATTCCACAGTACGCTCGAACGCATGCACAAGCGCGGTTGGAGAATAGAGATTCTGTCCTGGGCTCACGCAACCAACCAACGAATGCGGCGATGGGCGGAGGCGAACGGGATCTTTGTCGCTCTGGATGACTTTTATTCTTCGATTACATTCTTGCAACCTTCCCGGCCCGGATTTGAGTTGGCGAAAGGACGGAAAGCTGGCGACCTGAATCTTTCGATTCGCCGAACTTCTTAAACTGAGATTGCTCTATAATGGCCAATCCGCAAAGGCTACCAGTTGGTAAGAAAGAATGTGGAAAAAAATTGAATAACCCAGATTAGGTGGTTGCGAATGAAATGGAAAACATTGGACTCTCAGATGCGTGAGTATAAGGAAGAACTCAGAGAGAATGTAAAATTGACAGAGATGGCCACGTTAAAATTGGCTACAACAATTTCTTCGGAAGTCAGATTCCTACCCCATGAGCAGAAAGAAATGTTACGTCACGCAGGCCCAGTAAAATTTGAAAAAAGATATGAGGAATTGGTTGCTTTTAATACTTTTCATGAGCAAGATGTGGGAGTTAAATCTAGCAACAGACCCTCAGTTGGGTCGGAGCATGTATATTTATCAGAACTACATCGGATTCATATATCTACCGGAAGCCTATTTTCGTATTCTGAGGCAGGAGATGCCGGATAATTCCGCCACACGGAAATGCGCTAGATTCTTGACAGATAATCCTGTTCGATTATTTAGAAACGCCTTGGCTCATGCAAACTGGTCTATATCGGACGACTTTTCTGGACTTGATTTCTGGGCACGGAAAGGCGCGGTCGGGGATGAGCCCATGGAAAAATTCCATGTTGGTCAGCGGCAACTGAATTTTTGGCAAAAACTGTCAACTTGTGTGGGGAACGTAGTTTTCTCCAATCTTTGAATTTGATTATTGGGTTTGATAAATGAACGGAAGTTCGGTAATCGAATATATGACAAAATGGCAAGAGGATGCGAAGAAATTGGTATGACTTTGGCCTTAGTTTCGGGTGAGGGTCATGTACAAATTCTCGGTAATCCACCCCCGTTTCCATGCGTAGACCGGAGAACACGGCAACGGGGAAAATTAAGCTGTATGAGCCACGCAATCAAATGTCGAAATGCTCTCCGAGATAGACCTCGCGCACGGTCTGGTTGGCGAGGATTTCGGCCGGTTCGCCGTCGGCGATGATGCGGCCTTCGCTGACGATGCAGGCCTTTTCGCAGATGTCGAGAGTTTCCCGGACGTTGTGGTCGGTGAGCAGAATGCCGATGTCCCTGGATTTGAGATGGCCGATGAGATGCTTGATATCGGCGACCGAGATCGGATCGATGCCGGCGAAAGGTTCGTCGAGCAGCAGATAGCCCGGATCGGTGGCGAGGGTGCGGGCGATCTCGGTGCGCCGCCGCTCGCCCCCGGAAAGACTCATGCCCTTGCTGGTGCGCACGTGGCCGATGTTGAATTCCTCAAGCAGGGTTTCGAGCCGGTCCCGGCGCGCCTGCCGGTCGAGATCCTTGCGTGTTTCGAGAATGGCGAGAATATTGTCCTCGACGCTCAAGGTGCGGAAGATCGACGCGTCCTGCGGCAGATAGGCCAGACCGTGAGCGGCGCGGCGGTGGATCGGCAGCGACGTGACCTTGCCGCCGTCGATAAAGACATCGCCGGCGTCGGGGCGGATCAGCCCGACCATCATGTAAAAGCAGGTGGTCTTGCCGGCGCCGTTGGGACCGAGCAGGCCGACGACTTCGCCGCGGTCGATGCGCAGCGAGACATTGTTCACCACCTGGCGTCCCCGGTAACTCTTGACCAGGCCGGCTGCTTCCAACATGGGCTCAGTCGTTCCCCGGGGTGAAGGCCCCCGCACAGTTGCCGCTGGCGCGAATGAGTTCGAGTTCGGTCACGTAGAGAATCGTTTCGCAACTGGTGTTCATGTCGCGCGAGGCGATATCGGCATTGCCCACGAGCTCGATGACGGTGTTGCCGTCTTCGTCTTCATAGAACAGGATCGTATCGCCGCTGCCGGAGACGATGCCGCCGTCGTCGTCGAGGGCCTGACGATAGCGTGCGGGCGCACCCTGGACGGTCACCCGGCTCAGCTCATTGGTATCGGTGCTATATTCGAGCAGTGCCTCGTCGCCGTGAATTTCCAGGCTGCCCTGGGTAATCGCGACATTTTCCGTCATATGCAAACGGCGCACACCGCTCTCGGTCGACATCGAAGAATTGCCATCGGCGCTCCATTCGATCGTCTGCTCGCTGTCGTTTTCCAGCGCCGGCGCGCCGGCGGCCCAGCAAAGCAACATGGAGCAAGCGAGCAAGCGGGCGCGCTCAGGGCCGGACATGACTGCCTCTTACGCCGCCGAGCATGAGCAGGGAGTCTTCCGGCAGATTGAGTACGAGTCCGGCCGCGTCCTGGCGCAGGCCGCCGGCGATCATTTGCACCGGCTCGTCGGTGGAAAGAATTTCACCGGCCAGATCGACGTCGAGCATACTTGTGGCAAGCGTCAGCGAGTCGCCGTCTTCGCGTTGCCGGAGCAGGGCGACGTTGCCGCTCAAACGCAGACTGTCCCCGGAAGGCGCGGCGAAGCCCTGTTCGGCTTCGACTTGCCAATCGGCGTCGCCGTCTTCATACCATTGCAGGGAGGGCCGCGACCATTCGATACTGTCGTCGTTGAAGCGGGTCTGGCTGGCCGCTTGCAGGGCGTATGCGATGGCGCCGCCGGCATCGTGGAATTTCAGGTCCACGCCTTCGGCGAAAGCATTGAAGGATAGTTCCGCAACCGGGGACGGCGCCGGCTCCCGCATCGTTTCCAGCCCTCCCATTGCCGTCAGCGCCACCACGACGGCCGCCCCCAGGGGAATCAGCGTTCTTTTCAATACGGCCAAAACAGCAGAATTCCATTCAAGTTCGAAAAAAGTCTAGCATGGTGAGGGCCGGTCTGCGTAGCAGACGAAAAGCAACGCTTTTCGAGGCCCGAACGGCTCGACAGGATGTCGAGACTGGGGTGATCGAAGTCGCAAAAGCCGCGCCAGGGATGGCGCGAACGACCTTACAGAATCCCCGAAGAGATTCTGCGACTGCGCTTCGCTCCGCGCAGAATGACGAAGTGGGAGCGCTTCGCTCCGCGCAGAATGACAAGAGGCGCCTCAAGGCGGCAGGAACTGATCGTAGGATTGTTGACAGCGCAGCAGGAAATCGGTGATTTCACGCACCGCTCCCTTGCCGCCGGGAGTGGAAGTCACGATATGCGCGCGGCTGCGCACGTCCTCGTGTCCGCCCGGAACCGAACATGCGAGGCCGGCGGCTTGCAGCACGGGCAGGTCCATCAGGTCGTCCCCGGCGAAACAGAATTGACCCGTTTCGAGGCCGGCGGCCGCGAGGAAATCCGCAAGCGCCGCGAGCTTGTCTTCCACACCCTGGTACAGATGGGTAATGCCGAGATCCTTGCTGCGCCGCTCGAGGATCGGCGAGGAGCGGCTGGTGATGATCGCCACTTGCAGCCCGGCCCGCATGAGCATCTTCAGGCCATGGCCGTCGAGCGCGTGAAAGGCCTTCATTTCTTCGCCCGTGCTTGTGAAATAGAGACGGCCGTCGCTGAGCACGCCGTCGACGTCGAGTCCGAGCGCGCGGATTGACGCCGCGCGCTTGCGCGCCTCCGCTTCGCCGCAATTGAATTTCACTTGTTCTCCTTAACCACGGGCCTCAACCACGGGCCTAAACCACGTTGGCCTGAAGCAGGTCGTGCATCTTCACGATACCGCTCGGCTCGCCGTCCGCGCCGGTGACGATCAGCACGTAAACCTTTGCTTCCTGCATGATGCGCGCCGCTTCCGCCGCCAGCGCGTTCTCGTCGATCTGGACGAAGCTTTCCGACATGACTTCATCGACCCGGGTCCGGGCGATGTCGCGGCCGGCGTCGATGGCGCGGCGCAGGTCGCCATCGGTGAAAACACCGGTCACACGCTCTTCCGCGTCAGTGACGGTCGTCAGCCCGAAGCCTCCGGTGCTGACTTCCAGCAGGGCTTCGGTGAGCGGCGTCCCGGCGCCAACCCGCGGAATCTCGTTTTCGGGATGCATCACATCCTTGACCTTCACCAACAGACGCCTTCCGAGTTGTCCGCCGGGATGGGAGCGGGCGAAATCCTCGCTGCTGAATCCCCGCGCTTCCAGCAAGGACATCGCGAGCGCGTCGCCGAGCACGAGCGCCGCCGTGGTGCTCGATGTCGGCGCCAGCCCGAGCGGACAGGCTTCCTCGCGCACACTCGCATCGAGATTGATCGTGGCGGACCGGGCCAGTTCGGAATCGGTCTTGCCGGTCATGGCTATCAGCGGTATGCCGCGCCGGCGCAGCACCGGCAGCAAGGCGATGATTTCCGCGGTGGCGCCCGAGTTGGAAAGCGCCAGCACCACGTCGGCGCCGGTGATCATGCCGATATCGCCATGAGCGGCCTCGCCCGGATGAACGTAGAGCGCCGGTGTGCCGGTGCTGGAAAGCGTGGCGGCGATCTTGTTGCCGATATGGCCCGATTTGC
>JANQSV010000421.1 GCA_028279115.1 Pseudomonadales bacterium | reverse complement strand
TGCTCGCGCCGATCATGACCATCGAGCGCACCCATTCGAAACCGCCCAGCGCGAGCAGCAGACAGACCATGAGAATCGTCAGCATGGTCAAGGTGGGCACGCTGCCGCTGGACACGACCCGGTCGTAGACCTGCAACATGTAGATGATCGGCGTCAGCATCAGCAGGTTGACCGCGGCGCTGAACAGCCCCGCGAAGCCGAAATAATGGCGCACGTCGCGCAAGGCCGCGGCCAGTTCCGGAAACCTGCTTTTCGAGTCGATTCGATTCATGGATGATGCTTGCTCTTCCCCAAGTTCGCGTTAGATAAGGGCGAAACCACCCATTTCAACTTATCGGCGCAAATCCATCATACGCCAATGACGGATTCATAGCTCCTCTTCACCCTCGGCGAAGTGGCGCAGGGATGCGAGGTCGGCGATGATCAGGCGGCCGGGGCCGTCGCGGCGGATGATGCGGCGGGATTGCAGCGCCTGGAACACGCGGGTCACCGTTTCCCGGCTGAGATTGAGCATGATCGCGATTTCCTTGTGCGTGGGCGGATTGACGATTTCACCGCTGTCGTCCTTGCGCCGGGCTTCGTTGATGAGGAGATACAACTGGCCGCACACCCGCTGGGGAATATTGCTCAGGCCGAGCAAGGTACGCTGCACCGTCATCTGCCGCACCCGTTCCGCGAGCTTGCGGCCGACGATATTGCTCACCGAACTGTTCTGCAACATGACCTCGCGCAAGGGATTGCGCGCGACGAACACGACCGAGGCCGCGGTTGTGGCGATCACGAACTCGGGCTGCGGGTTATCGTCGAATAGTGCAAGTTCGCCGCAGAAGTCGCCAGGTTCGACGAAATAGAGTCCAACTTCGCGGCCGTCTATCGTGAATCCCACGCCTTGCAGGCGGCCTTCGAAAAGAAAACAGACCTGCTCTTCGCGGGCGCCGGCCCGCAGCACCACCGCCCTGCGCCCATGGCGAACCAGGGCCGCGTGAGGCGCGAGTTGCTGCAAGGTTTCGCGCGGCAGCGGTTTCAGCAGCGCGAATCTGCTTAACAATTCGGGGGTAACCTGCATACAATCGGTCCAGCAACGCGCTGTGAAATCGCCGGCTTTCCGCTGCCGCGGCGGGGAGGGAAAAGCAGCATATCACAAGCACTGTCATCGCTTGTTCGGCTGCGGGTTTCGCAACCGAATGTGACGCCGGTCACGTCAATTTATCGTCACTCGCGCTAGATTTCTTCATGCTGGGATCCGGAAGCGCCATGGGTCGGTCGTTTCGGGAGCAAGTTGAAAGATGAAGCCTCATATTCGTTCAAACGTTTTTTTCATAATTCTGGCCGCGCTCGGCTGGCAGTTCCAGGCCTTCGCCCTCGAGCCCGCCGCAGTCTCCCTCGGCGCCGCGCCGGAACCCGCCGCCGGCCGGGTGAGCATGGTGCTCGGCGGCGCCTGGCTCGATACGCCGGGCCGGGAACGCCGCCGCATCCGAATCGGCGCACAGGTCGGCGCCGGCGATTTCGTGCGGACCGAGGCCAACGGTCATGTCCATATCCGTTTTATCGACGACGCCCTGGTCAGCGTGCGGCCCGACAGCCGGCTGGAAATCGTGCGCTACGAGTACAACAGCGGCAATCCGGCGCTGTCGACGGTGAAATTCAACCTGGTGGAGGGCGTAACCCGTTCGATCTCGGGCGCCGCCGCGCGTTCGGCGCGGCAGCGTTTCCGCCTGAATACGCCGATCGCGGCGATCGGTGTGCGCGGCACGGATTTCGTCGTCAGCGCCACGCGGGATTCGGTGCGCGCGCTGGTCAACGAAGGCACCATCGTGCTGGCGCCTTATTCCGCCGAATGCGCGGTGGAAGCTTTCGGGCCCTGCGCCGCCAACGCCGTCGAATTGAGCGGCGCCAGCGAGCAAATGCTCGGTTTCGATATCGGCGCTCCGGCCCCC
>JANQSV010000417.1 GCA_028279115.1 Pseudomonadales bacterium | reverse complement strand
CCGCCGTGAAACGGCGTCTCTTCCTGGCCATGCCCGTGCCTCCTCTCGGCAT
Organism: Pseudomonadales bacterium; assembly: GCA_028279115.1. Taxonomy (GTDB): domain Bacteria; phylum Pseudomonadota; class Gammaproteobacteria; order Pseudomonadales; family Pseudohongiellaceae; genus UBA9145. The sequence goes on along the minus strand of JANQSV010000417.1, from coordinate 13,514 downwards.
TGGAGCACACCTTAGGGAACTGTCCAAAAAAGTGGGACCACCTCAATGATTCCTTCAACTCCGTGATAGACATTCGCCGCGCTCGCGAACACAAAATCAATCCGTTGGGTGGGGTGATTGTCGAACCAGGTGGGGTCGAAGGTGCTGCAGCCGAGGCGCACGTCGAAATCGCGTTTGAAGAAGCACCAGTATTACCGGACTTCGATGAAGGCCTGGACGATGACGACACGCCTGAGACACCGGACGGACGCCTGGAACGCTGGCAGCGAAAGTTGCTGGACCTATCGGCGCGAAATCCGTTGCTGAACCATCGTTCCACCAAAGCGAGTCTCTCCAGTCTGACCCTGATCTGCCCCGAACCCGGGCGGTTGGAAGACAAGCTGGCGGAAGGCGCCAAGATCAGGATCGATTCGTTTCCGCAGCCCACAGGGCAAGCACAGGACGAGGAACTGCACCTTCACCGAACCGGCGATGAAATCAAGCAGGAGTACGCACGTGAAGCGTTGGAGAAGAATCAGCCGCAGATCCTCGTCGATATGGCCCCCTTGGAACTGTCGAAGAGTACTGTGTCCATCTACCGAAAGGCGCAGACCGCACTGCGAGAAGGTGGTGCAAATACTCTATATCTCGCTCTCGGTTTTTTACTGTGGAAGCGAGATGAAAAAGATAGTCGTCGATTTCGTGCGCCCCTTATCTTGGTACCGGTCACGCTGATTCGCAGGTCCGTACGCAGCGGTGTTCGGATGTCGGCGCACGATGACGAGCCGCGGTTCAACACAACACTTCTTGAAATGCTGAGCAAGGATTTTGAAATTGATATTCATGGTTTCGATGATGCTCTGCCCAAGGATTCGAGTGGTATCGACGTGGTCGGCATTTGGAACAAGGTGCGCAAAGCCGTTAAGGACGCGCCCGGGTTCGAGGTCGTCGAAGATGTCGTATTGGGCAATTTTTCTTTTGCGAAGTACCTCATGTGGAAGGACCTTGTAGACCGAACCGAGGCACTTCGCTCAAGTCCCATAGTAAGGCATCTCTTGGACAACCCCCACGATCCCTTTTCCAGCGAAATTGACTTCATCGATGCCGCCGAAATCGACCGTCGCTACAAGCCATCCGATCTCCTTGCACCTTTGCCGGCGGACTCATCGCAAATGGCGGCGATCGCCACCGCGGATGCGGGAAAGGACTTTGTCATCATCGGACCGCCTGGTACCGGCAAGAGTCAGACTATCAGCAATCTAATCGCCCATTTGCTTGGCAAGGGGAAGAAGGTGCTCTTCGTCTCCGAAAAAACCGCGGCGCTTGAGGTCGTTTATCGCCGGCTTAAAAGCATCGGACTCGATAAGTTCGCGCTGGAACTTCACTCGAACAAAGCGAGCAAGCGGGATGTCATCAACCAATTGCATTCCTCTTGGGAGTGCAAAACCCTTTGGAACTCTACACCTTGGAAAGAGGGGGCCGAGCGCCTCAAAAAATTACGTGACCGACTCAATCGCGTCGTGGATCAGCTCCATAAGCGGCATGGCAACGGCTTCACCCCGTTTGAGGCGATGGGGGTTCACATCCGAGACGAGCATCTTGCCGAACGGGTCACCTTGTCTTGGCCCACCGCCAACTTTCACGACCAGTCCGCTATGTCACAGATGCGCGAAGTTGTGGCGAATCTTCAAATTCAAGCGGAAGCCGTGGGTGACATTTCCAATAACCCTCTCGAATTGGTTTCCACTGGGGAGTGGTCCCCCAAATGGCAGGGTATGCTATTGCAGAAAGCTGGAGAACTCTCGGCAGCCGCGCAGGCGATGGAGCGCGGATGCGACGATCTGCTCACTCGGGTCGGCATCGACATTCCCGACCGAACAATGGCGCGGGTCGACGCGCTCGCTGAACTCGCCGAAACACTGGAAAAGTCATGGCGTCTACAAACCGGCTTCGCGCTGGATCCGGATGGATACGAACGCATTGAGGCGCTTGACCAGGCGACGCGGCACCTGCGCGCCTATAACGAAGCGCAATCGGCGCTGAGTTGCCGCTACGATTCCATGACGTGGCGCAAGCTGGACGGCAACGATATTGCCCGGCGGTGGCGCGAAGCCGGCGAGTCTTGGCTAGTCAAGCGTTTGCTGATCCGCCGCAAAGTCCTTAAAGAAATGAAAGATGCCGGGGCTCAAGGAAAGCCTGATCCCCAGCGAGACTCGTCAACGCTTTGTCGATTGCGCGAGCATGGAGAAGCCATCGATCAGTTGGGCGAAGATCTTTCGGAATTTAAGGTTTGGAGGGACCATGCCACCCAGCCCAATGATTTGGAGGTGCTGAGTTTACTTGGAAAACAGACGAGAAACGCCGTTGACAGGTTGACCGACGACGTGCCTTTGCTGCTTGTTACGCGAAGCAAGATAAAGGCTCTTGTTGTCGAAGGCAACGACCTTCTTGCGCCAGGAGCCGCTGTGGGGCGAGTTTTACATGACTTCCAGCGAGCGAATCGGCAATTGTGGGAGGTCTGCGACAAGTTCGAGTCGCTCGCGGACAGTTCGGTTCGCGAGCGCTTTGCAGGTAGTCGCAAGGCTTTGGATGCCATCCGCGGGGCTGCCGAGTCCATTGACCAGCATCATCCGGAGTTAAAGTCTTGGTGTAATTGGCGGCAACGGCGAAACCAAGCCATTGATCTGCAACTGGCTCCGTTGGTGACAGCGATAGAGAATGGTGCGATTCCTGTAAATGAAATCGAGACCACCTTCGAGGTCGCCTATTGCGCTTGGTGGTCGGCAGCAATCATCGGCGAGGATGATATTCTGCTCAAGTTTTCAACACCCGAGCATGTGGCGACCATAAAACGTTTCCGCGATGTTGATGATCGATTTCAGAAGCTCACCGCCGCCTATATCGCCGCCCACTTGGCAGCGGGAAAGTCGTCGAAGGAAGATAAACTGGCGCCCAAATCGCCGCAGTGGGGCGTGCTGAAGAAGGAAATCATTAAAAAGAGACAACATAAACCCGTTCGGAGGCTCATGGCTGAGATTCCCGATGTCATCACGGCGCTATCTCCATGTTTCATGATGTCGCCCCTCTCCGTGGCTCAGTACCTTTCAGCCGAACAGGAGTTATTCGACGTTGTCATCTTCGACGAAGCCTCTCAAATAACTGTCTGGGATGCTGTTGGCTGCTTGGCGAGAGCGCGCCAAGCCATTGTTGTTGGAGATCCGAAGCAAATGCCGCCCACCAATTTCTTCGCGCGAGCGGACGATGATCCGGATGGCGATATCGACAAGGAAGGCGATCTCGAGAGCGTTTTGGATGAGATGCTGGGTGCAGGCATTCCCATGCACACACTGAGGTTGCACTATCGCTCGCGAAAGGAAAGCCTCATTGCCTTCTCCAACAGTAAGTACTACGACAATCGACTCGTCACTTTCCCGGCGCCGATCCATCCGGACAAAGGTGTGCGATTGATACGTTCGAACGGTTCCTACGCTCGTGGCAAGGCGCGTCACAATCAAGGCGAAGCCAAAGCTGTTGTCGCAGAAATCCTGCGCCGCCTCAAGCATAAGGATAATTCCATCCGGGAGCAGTCGATCGGCGTTGTGACATTCAACTCCGCGCAGCAGACATTGATCGAAGATTTGTTGGATGAAGCCCGTTCCAACCACCCGGATATCGAGTGGGCGTTCGATCCGGATAGCGGTATCGAGCCGGTTTTTGTGAAGAATCTCGAAACGGTTCAAGGCGACGAACGCGATGTCATCTTGTTTAGCGTCACTTACGGGCCGGATGAGGCCGGACATGTGACGATGAATTTTGGACCTCTCAACCGCGAAGGCGGTGAGCGGCGCTTGAATGTCGCCATTTCCCGCTCTCGTCACGAAATGATGGTTTTCTCCACCCTCAGCCCGGATCACATAAATCTTGCGCTTACCAAAGCGCTGGCCGTGGCGGATCTGAAGCACTTCCTGGAATTCGCCGAACGCGGGCCGGCTTCGCTGGGTGCCGCCGTACAAGGCTCCCTGGGCGACTTCGAATCACCATTTGAGACTGCGGTTGCCAGAGCGCTTAGCGACAAGGGCTGGAGGGTGCATCCGCAGATAGGCGTTTCGGCCTATCGCATCGACCTCGGAATCGTCCATCCTGATGCGCCGGGGGCTTATCTGGCTGGTGTGGAGTGCGACGGCGCGATGTATCACAGTTCCGCTTTCGCACGGGAGCGTGACAAGATTCGTCAGGAGGTACTAGAAGGGCTCGGCTGGACGCTGTTCCGTGTCTGGTCTACCGACTGGTGGACGCACAAGGCCAAGGCGCTTGATACTCTTCACAATTCGCTCACAGACTGCCTGCAGCTTGATAGAAAGAAGCGCCAGGAAGCCGCCACTGCCGCCGAGCAGCAATCAACAGTGGAGTCGACCACCGGGAAAAAATCGGAATCGCGGGATATTAATTTGGAATTGGCATCCGTTGTCGAGTTGGAAAACGATCATTTTGCCGAGCCTCCGTTTCCGCAAGCACCGCAAAACCAGTTCTCACGGTTCGCTGGCGCGAGCGAAACCTCTGGCGAAGCATCTGTGCAACCTCCATCGACAGGTGACATCAAAACGAAATATGTAGTTGCCAACTTTGACGTCACGTCCCACAAACCTGATCCGGAACAATTCCATACTGACGAATATATGCCGCAGTTGCGCAAGATGATTGATTATGTCATCGACAATGAAGGTCCGATTCACCAAGATATTCTGGTTCGCCGCATCGCGCGGCATCACGGCTTCCGTCGAGCCGGACGGCAGATCCGCGAACGAGTGCTTTCACTTGCCAAAGGGCGCCGAGGCCGCACCAAAGAAAGTGTTGGCTTATTCTTCTGGCCCAAAGGAACAGTCAAGGAGCGCCGGGCGCCTGCCCGCCACAGCGGTCGCGACGACGAAATGCGAAATGTTGAATACATCTGCAGGGAAGAAATCGAGGCCATTCGCGAAGTGCTCGCACTCGATGGCGATCCGATAGCATTTGCCCGTCACATTGGCATAGCGCGGCTCAGCAAGCAGGGGCGTCAGCGACTAGAGGAAACAAAAGTGACTCTGCGGCCAGAAACTGAACAGGAACGGAAAAAACGGAAACGAGAAGCCTTGGACCCGTGGCGCAAGATGGCAGTGGAGGCCCAGTACAGCAAACTTCTGAAGGATCCCCCGAACCATCAGAACCCGGTCCCGGCAGTGCTCCGGTGGCTGGGGGAGAACCTCGACCAGTGGGCGACGGGACTGAACCTGCCGGTCCAGGAACAGAACAAGACGTGGGGGGTGGTCAACGACGAGATGATGGACCTGACGGCGGCACTCCAGGGACACAACTTCGCGAGGACACTGGTGAAGAAGCTGTGGGGGGAAGGCGAAAGTCTGTCAAGCGTGATGAAGGAACAGATACCACCAGACAGGATATTCAGCGAGCTGTACGCAAACAGCGAGCGAGTGCAATAGTCGAGGACGACGACGCCGGCATTTTCGCCGAGTGTGCGCACTTTTGAATCGTGGCTTTCGTCAACAACCTCCGAAGCCCGTTCATCAAATCCGAGAGTGAGGGATATGGAAGCGGATAGCAGAATATTGATTTTCGCCGGGCCGAACGGAGCAGGAAAGACCACGTTCGCGACCGAACTTTTGCCGCATGAGGCGGGATGCCCAATTTTCGTCAATGCCGATTCCATAGCGGCAGGGCTGAGCCCGCTTGAGCAATCCTCTGTGAGCTTTCGAGCCGGTCGATTACTGCTTGAAACAATCAACGAACATGTCGCGGCAGGCAGGAGTTTCGCGTTTGAGACTACCCTGAGCGGGCTTGGCTACTCGCGCTCGATCCCGAAGTGGCGCAAGCGAGGCTACTTCATCGAAATTCTTTACTTGCGCCTGCCCGACCCAAACGTTGCCATCGACCGCGTACGGCAGCGGGTATCGGTAGGTGGACACGATGTGCCCGAAGCGGTGATTCGCCGACGTTTCCACGCTGGCCTGCGCAATTTCGAGAAAATTTATCGCGAACTGGTTGACCAATGGAAGATATACGATAATTCAGGGCGTGAACCGGTTCTGTTGAGTAGCGGAGGGAAGCAATGAAGAAGGCTCAGGACTCCCAAACGGCTGACAATTCGAAGCAGCACAGCGCTGCAACAAGTCTCGATGCCGCGGAAGCCGCATTACGTAGAGCCGCCCAATCCGCCTATCGTCGAGCCGCCTATTACGGCAGCAAAGTCGTAATCGTCGAAAACGGAATGATTGTCCATAAAACCCCAGTGCCGGTAGACCCAACAAGCCAGAAACCTCCCGCATATCAAGAATACAAACTGGTCTAACTTTACCCATTGGTGGAGTTGAGATACGAATGGTGCAGATGACCGCACTCTACGCCGACCTGCCTAGCTCCGACCCAAAAGACGATCTCTTCGGGCATGCTCCTTTTGCCAAGAGCTTGGCCGAAAGCATCTACAGTTACCAAAGTACCGATGGGCTGGTACTTGCTCTTTACGGCCCTTGGGGGTCCGGGAAATCCACGGTATTGAATTATGTGGGATACTACCTCGACCAGATCCGTGAAGAGAACCGACCGGTCGTCGTGACTTTCAACCCTTGGTGGTTTTCGGGGCAGGAAAACTTGGCTCGAGCCTTCCTCGGCCAGCTACAAGTTGTCCTTCCTTCCAAGAACGAGCATTTCAAGAAGCTGGCTGAGCCACTGGGTCACTTCGCCGAAGGTATTGGGGGACTAATTGACATATCAGGCATGACCGGTGGCGTCCCGATTGCGGGCAAGTTCGGTAAGTTCATCCAAATGGTTGCCAAACGAAAGCCAAAAGACGTACCCGCACTCAAATCCGAGATCAGCAGGATTCTAAAGGAAGCCGGAAAACGCATCCTAATCGTCGTTGACGACATTGATCGACTAACTCCGGACGAGACGCGACAGCTATTCACGGTCATCAAGGCGTTGGCAGATTTCCCCAACGTCATTTATCTGCTCGCATTCGACCGGAAAGTTGCCGCGAAGGCTATTAAGCAGCAGAGTGGCCTACCTGGCAAACAATATCTGGAAAAGATCATCCAGGTGCCCTTCGAATTACCGCCCGTTGATCGCTTTGCGCTCCGATCCGCTCTGATCGAACGCCTCAACCAAATTCTTGAAGGCACACCGGACGGCCTGTTCGTCCAGTCCTACTGGACTAACGTGTACTACGATGGCATCGATCCACTGATCCAAGTGCCACGCGATATGGTTCGCTTCACTAATACGCTATCAGTGACTTATCCAGCGGTGCGTGGAGAAGTCAATCCAGTCGATTTCATCGCACTTGAGGCCATCAGGATTTTCTTGCCCGGTCTTTACGACATTATTCGGACAAATCCTGAAAGGTTCTCCGGCAAGAGCGGTGAGCAAGGATTTGAGATCGAACGAAATGAAGTCGAACAATTCCGGCAACATTGGGAAAAGAAAATACCAAAGCCATTACGTGTAGCCATGCAAGCTCTGCTGGAACTCATCTTCCCAAGAACTGGGATGATTGTGCATAGCTCCGATGATTTAGCTGAATGGCGAAAAAATTTGCGTGTCTGCCATCCTGATCTATTTCCAATTTATTTCCGCTTCTCCATCCCTTTTGGAGCGATCCGTCGTAGTGATATGACTGCATTGCTGAATCTGGCGGGAACGCCAGCAGAATTTAGTGATGCTCTCGTTCAAGCCAAAGAAGAGAAGTGTCCAGATGGTTCATCGAAGGCGCGAGCACTACTCCAGCGACTGATGGACCATGTCGAGAAAAACATCCCGGATGCGCACATTTGTTCAGTCATTCAATCTCTACTCGACATAGGTGATGTATTAATCGATCCCGCCGAAGATCGCGAGCGCGGAATGTTCGATTTCGGCATTGTTTCTCATACTTCACGACCTGCCTATCATCTGCTGAAGCGCGCCGAAGCCGATAATCGCGCTTGTATATTGGAGTTGGCCATCCGATCAGGCAACGCCGTCGCCGTCCAATCAAGGCTCTTGAAGGATCTGGATGAAGAGATCAAGGAGGCAAATGTCTCTGGCGAGGCTGCGTTGCTCGTTACGGATGAGGTGGAACAATTGAAATTGGTCTGGCTGGACCGAGTCAGGATGCTCTCAGCCGAGGCGGGCTTTCCAAAGCATCCGGAATTGCCAAGACTTCTGTCGGCTTGGAGTCAATGGTCAAACGAAGCCGAGGTTAGAACTTGGTGTGATCGAACTTTGTCTTCGGATAAAAACCTACTGCGTTTTTTGACAGTGTTTCTTCAGTACGAGCATATCCATTACATGGGTGATAGGGCGATTCGCCGCCAACCCCGACTCGACCCGACTTTGCTGGAAAGATATCTGAACACTGCGGCCTGCGCAGACCGTCTTCGCGAATTGCAGCGAAAAGACGAGGTGCCTGCCGATGCCCAAGTAGCCGTATCTCAATATCTGAAAGAGTTTGACATGGCTCTGGACGGCGAAAATCCGAATGACACTCATTGACTAGACACCTACATAATTCGGTTCGCTCCAAAAGTGCGAAGGATGCTGAACTGCGGAAGAAGAAGGAGCGAAACGATGTTTCTGAAAGATCAAGTTGGGCTGTTGCGCCAATACGTCGAATAACTTTGGAGACTGGGATTAGCGCTTCCATTGATGGGTGGGCTGTCCTTAACTAGTCAGGCCTATCGGTGCAAATCGTTGCTGCATCCCGGGCCAGGGCCTCGGCGAGGATGAATTCGAGCTTGCAGACCTTGTTGCCGGAAACCTATATCCCAGTCGTATGGGGAATAGTCGATAATTCTTTACCCGCCTTCACAAATCCAGTTCTGGCTTCAGCGGAATCTTGAGGTAGCGGGTATTGTTCCGCTCGGGCGGCGGCAGTTAGCCGGCCCGCATACTTACTTGTATGGATGGCAGCAACAGCCGGGGTGCGACAAGCTCGGCGTCCCTGATACGCTTGGCCCGACAAATTGTGGGACACCCACTTCGGTCTAGTCCCCAAAGTCGTGCGCGCCATGGAATCGAGGCTTGAAGGATGGGTGTCCCATGCTTCCTGAATAATCTAGCCTGCCTGACGAAGCAATATAGCCTATCTTGATAAAGCTGCAATTGGATCTGTGTATTGACAGTCGAGTGGGTGTCCCATGAGCGCTAATCGGGACTTTCAGGTCAATACGCGGAGCGCTGTCTCCGGGGCTCGGTCAAGCACCTTCAACAGGGCGCGCGCCGCGCCAGTCGGGCAGCGCTTCCCCTGTTCCCAGTTGCGGATCGTCTCTTGCGGCACATCGATGCGCCGGGCAAGCTCGACCTGGGTTAGCCCGAGGCGACGTCGCACCCGGCGCGCGTAACGGGCCATATCCCGCATGGCCTCTTCATCGTCCTCGCGTTGCTGTATAGCGATCTGCTCCTCGGTGGTGGCATCTATTTTCGCTAGGTCCATTTTTCCCTTGGGAAAGGTCCTCGGATCATCTGGATCAACTTTGACGCGCGTTATGCTCATAGTGCCTGATCTCTCTTGCATTGGCCTTTCGGGCCGAAATGATGCGAGTAGCCATTCCCCGCATAGTGTAAACAACGAAAAATATCCGTTCGTCGATGGCCCCAATTACCCGAAAGCGATCTTCGCCATAGTCATGCCGACAATCTGGCGTGACAATGCGTAGCGGGTCGTAAAATACTTGGGTGGCAGCGGCGAAATCAAAGCCGCGCCGAACGAAGCAATCATGACTCTTGGCTTCGTCCCATTCAAACTCCAATGTAGTTTTATAGGCCATTGGCCCACCTCTGTCAATTTACTCCTGCTTCCGCATTGAGCGCTGGTGGCCGCCGCAAATGGCCCGCCGCGCTTTCATCTGTGGAAGAAAAATAGGAGGGAAAGCGCCAAAACGCATAGTTTCGGGCGAAGTTAAATGAATTGAGGGCTTTACGAGCCTCGTTTTTGTGTGTGTTCCGCCTGGAACGCTGTCAGGCGCTGTGCTCCTTCACGATTTAACTTCCTATCCGAAGGTGTCCTATGAGCGGGCTCCCAGAAGAATGTGTGTCCCATGCTTCCCACAGGAAAGGGATGATTGTCAGTCAATTCCGCACTTTGATTTGGTTCTCGATCTCTTTGCTGAGTTCCATAGCGGATGTGATCTGATCAATTGACATTCGTGAGCGCAACATGGATAAGGCGGCGAGCGCATCCTCATCATCCGCATCTGCGGCCAAGCTAAACCAAGCAAAAGCCTTGATGTCGTCTTGATGCAGGAATATTCCGTTGTTGTACAGCGTGCCGAGATTGTATTGGGCAGCAATATCGCCTCGCATGGCAGCCTCCAGCCACCATGACTCAGCTTTGGTGTAATTCTGCTGCACACCATTGCCGTCGGCAAACATGTGGCCCAAGTTGTATTGAGCATCGATGTGTCCCTGATCTGCCGCCCTTTGCATCCAAACTGCGGCTTCTTGCGAGTCTTTGCGCACACCATTGCCATTGAGGTACAGGTGTGCCAACGCGCATTGTGCCTCGGCATGCCCTCTGTCGGCGGCCTCGCGATACCACTTTCCAGCTTGAGCGTAATCTTGTGGAACACCTTGTCCGCGGTAAAACAAGTTGCCCATGGTGAATTGCGCTTGTTCAGGCCCTTGTTTGGCAGCCTTTAGCCACCATGACGCTGCTTCGGCGTGATCTTGGGCCACACCTTTGCCAGCGGAATACATGAAGGCTAAGTTACATTGGGCGACCGGATGGCCTTGATCGGCGGCTTTACGCCACCACTCGGCAGATTTGGCGTTGTCTTGAGGCATGTCCATGCCAGCGAGAAACAAAAGGCCCAATTTGTTCTGAGCTTCGGCATTTCCTTGCTCCGCAGCCTTTCGTGCCCAAGCCTCGGCTTCAACCCAGTCTTGCGGAACTCCCTCACCGTCGGAATACAAATTGCTCAACCGATATTGAGCTTCGGCGATTCCTTGTTCGGCAGCCTTGCGATACCAAGCTGCGGCTTGAGTGTGACTTAGGGGCACACCGTCACCGTGGTAGTACATAATGGCAAGATTGTATTGGGCTTTAGCGTATCCCTGTTCTGCGGCCTTGCGATACCAAGTTACGGCCAAAGCGCTATCCTGCTCCACACCCTTGCCATGATGATACATATAGCCAGTTTTGCTCTGAGCGTCGAGATGTCCTTGCTCGGCAGCTTTCCGAAAGTAAAACGCTGCTAATTTGAAGTCTTGGGGTACACCTTTACCCGCGTAGTATCTCAAACCTAGTGTGCGCTGCGTCTCAGCATCGCCATCCTGTTCGGAAGTTTTGAGACACTGAGCAGAAGTTTCGCTGCCGGCGACGGTGCCATCCTCACGACACATTTTGAGATAGACCCGCAAAGAGGGATAGGCGGTCCATACCTACTTTCCGACCTGTATGGCGTACTCAGGCGGCATCCTCGGCGCGGCGCGCTTCCGCAACTTCCCAAGCGGCCTGCATGCGGGACCATACCTCCGCCGTGCTCCAACCCAGGTTTTCCAGCCGCACCGCGAGAGTGGCCGACAGCCGCACCTTGCCCGCAAGCACGCGGTTCAGTTGAGAGGTGGACGCGCCCAGAAGCGCTGCGGTTTCAGCAATGGTCTTATCGTTGCCCCTCATCCATTCGCGCAAAACCTCGCCGGGGTGCGCCGGAAGTTGCAAATTCACGTTGTTCATAGTCGAATTCTCAATGGTAGTCGACGAGGTCGACATCAACCGCCTCGCCGTTGTCGAAGCGGAACACGATTCGCCAGTTCCCGGTGATGCGCACGCTCCAAAATTCGGCCAAGTCACCCTTGAGTCGATGCGGTCCCCATCCCGGGTTGCCACGCATGCCATCGGGTCCGTCCGATTGCGATAGCACGGTCAGGACAAGCCTGATTCGAGGCAGCATGGCAACGTCAAGTCCGGTTCTGACGCTTCCATCAGACATCCAGAATCGCCGTAACGCCTTATGGCGAATTCTCATTCTGAGATCGTATCGAAATGCGACACATGTCGGCAACGAAATACTCAACAGATGTACGATTTATCGATTTCAATTTGTAGTTCACCCAGTTCGTTCTAGCTAAGCATGGGACACCAAACCCGGAATTCGATCAGGCGTTCCAGATTTTTTGCCATTCTTCGAATTCCGCGGGTTTGAGGCGGAGGCCGGCGATTCTGCCAATGTGCAGGGCGAGGAGTTCGCGTTCAGCGTGTTCGCGGAAAAGTTCTGAATCTTCGTCAGGGATATAACGCGCAATCCAGTCGCGGAAGTGGGCAAGGGCCTGTTTCTGGTTCATGCGGCCTCTTATCACGTCGCCTGCGACTTCGCGAATCAAATTCTCATACTTGATTCTGAAAGGATCAGGATCACCCAGGACCTGTCTGACAGAATCATATCTTGCTGCCGAGCGCTTGTAGGCCCAGATGAACAAATCCCGCAACAGTTCGGTTCGATTCAGTTCGTACACGCCAAGCAAGGCTTCGGTGTAGGATTCCCTCCGCACACGGTCGAAGGAAAGCGGCGAAAGGTTCGACTTGATCAGCGGAATATTCACGGCCAGGCGCGATACCCGTTTGTTCACGTCAAGAAAAGGCTGGAGATAGGGAAGTTGCGCCAAAATGAAAAACGCCTGTTCGAACGGGTCGATAATCGCCGCGGCTTTCGCCAGAATCTGATCGAAGCACTCTTCCACGATTTGCGGCACTCCTATCGGCTCGTATGCCGATCCCGATATGCCTACACCGAGATGTCGAAGCCTGCCTTCCGCGTCAGAGTCTTCAAGCAGTTGCTTCGATAACAAGTAGTGGAGATTCAAAATGGTGTATCGATTCCAGCCGATTTCATCCTTGTTCTCGATCAGGAAACCGATCGCTTCCTTGTGATTCAGGATCATCCGCGCTTCGCGCCAATGCTTGCCTTCGGCCTCTTCTCCAAGATTGATAAGGCGTCGGGTTTCGAGCAGGGAATATGTGTTCCGTTCGAGGCGGCTTGAATTCCAGGTCAGATCGATAAGCAGCCTCTCCAGAACCTGTTTGGCGTGGGTCGCCGCGTATTCTCCGACCATCTTCGACCTGCCGATTTGATACAGCTCATCTCTGTCTTCGCGCGAAAGATAGAAAGTCTTGTTCGGTTGGTATGAATCGAGGAATTCTCGTTTGTAGCCAACCGGTACTCGCAGGTCGAGCGATTGCCCGATGATCGACTGTATTTCGGCGCCCGCTGCGGAAAGTCTCAGAATCGGTTCGGCCGGAACCTCCGGTGTTGCAACTCGCCAGTTGGCTGGGCCGGATGAGACCGCATAACGAACCGGCGCCGTGTAGCGCACCGTGCGGCCCGCGCCGTCCATTGCCAGACGACCGCCGTGAATGAGCCGTTGCAGTCGATATTGCAAAGTACGGCGTGGCGGCGGCGACTCCATGGCTTCGGCGATCTGCGACGCGGTCAAGCTCTTGCCGCTGCCCCGGACGACTTCTTCGATTGCGTGCAGATCCACGGGATTGATTCGTCTTGCCACTGCGC
>JANQSV010000387.1 GCA_028279115.1 Pseudomonadales bacterium | reverse complement strand
TCCTGCTGAATGCCTTCCAGCGCAGCGAGCACCTGCGCCAGGTCTTCCGGACGATTTACTTCCCAGTCTTTCTGCGGCGCCAGGCGCACGCGGGCGCCGTTGGCGCCGCCGCGCATGTCGGAGCCGCGGAATGTCGAAGCCGAAGCCCAGGCGGCGGAGACGAGTTGGGAAACGCTCAAACCGGAATTCAGGATTTTCTCCTTGAGCGCGGCGATGTCCCGATCGTCGATCAAGGCGTGATCGACCGCGGGGACCGGATCCTGCCAGATGAAATCTTCCGCCGGCACTTCCTTGCCGAGATAGCGGGCCTTTGGACCCATGTCGCGATGGGTCAACTTGAACCAGGCGCGGGCGAAGGCATCCGCCAGTTGGTCCGGGTTTTCCATGAAACGCTTCGATATCGGCCCGTAAATCGGGTCCATGCGCATCGCCATGTCGGCCGTGGTCATGATCGGCGCGTGCCGCTTGTTCGGGTCGTGCGCGTCGGGAACCGTGTCCGCGCCGGTGTCGCCGACCGGCTTCCACTGATTCGCCCCGGCCGGACTTTTGGTCAACTCCCATTCGTAACCGAACAGGTTTTCAAAATAGTTGTTGTCCCATTGCACCGGATTCGTGGTCCAGGCGCCTTCGATTCCGCTCGTGATCGCATCGCCCGCCTTGCCCGAGCCGTGGCTGCTCTTCCAGCCGAAGCTCTGCTCGACGATGCCGGCGGCTTCGGGTTCCGGGCCGACCAGGGCCGCGTCGCCCGCGCCATGGCATTTGCCGAAAGTGTGACCGCCGGCAACAAGCGCCACGGTCTCCTCGTCGTTCATCGCCATGCGGCCGAAGGTCTCGCGGATATCACGCCCCGAGGCGATCGGGTCCGGATTGCCGTTCGGTCCTTCCGGATTGACGTAGATCAGCCCCATCTGGACGGCGCCGAGCGGGTTTTCCAGTTCCCGGTCGCCGCTATAGCGGTTGTCGCCCAGCCAGGTGTTCTCGGCGCCCCAGTAGATGTCTTCCTCGGGTTCCCAGATGTCCGGCCGGCCGCCGGCGAAGCCCAGGGTCTGGAAGCCCATGGATTCGAGCGCGCAATTGCCGGCGAGGATCATCAGGTCGGCCCAGGATATCCTGTCGCCGTATTTCTGCTTGACCGGCCAGAGCAGCATACGCGCCTTGTCGAGATTGCCGTTATCCGGCCAACTGTTGACAGGAGCGAAGCGCTGGTTGCCCGTGCCGCCGCCGCCGCGGCCGTCGGCGATGCGGTAGGTGCCCGCGCTATGCCAGGCCATGCGGATGAAAAGCGGCCCGTAATGGCCGTAGTCCGCCGGCCACCAGTCCTGCGAGGTCGTCAAAACCTCGCAGATGTCCGCTTTCAGGGCGTCGAGATCGAGGCTCCTGAATCGCTCGGCATAGTCGAAGGCCCCGCCCATCGGATCGGACTTTTCCGAATGCTGATGCAGGATTTTCAGGTTGAGCTGGTTCGGCCACCAGTCCTGGTTGGACGTGCCGAAGCCCGCCGCGAATTTCCGCGCGGCGCCCGTAAACGGGCATTTGACGGTGTCGTGCATGGTGTCTCCTTGTATCTGGATGTTCAGGTTG
>JANQSV010000370.1 GCA_028279115.1 Pseudomonadales bacterium | reverse complement strand
GAGATTTGCGGCGTGAACGAATAGGAAACGCGCACCCGCGCCAGATCCACGGTGAAATCTCCGTTCGGCACCGGCAGCGATATGTCGCTGCGGTTCCAGGACACTTCGGTGCTGAAACGCTCGTCGAGCTGGTAGCGCAGCGTGGAGTCGGTGGATACCCGGTCGCCACCGAAGAAGCCGCCGATAAAGCTGCGGATGTTGATGCTCAGCGGCGCCGCCTGATTGGTCCAGTAAACCAACTGCGCCTCGCTGTGCTCGTAGGCGCCCGCCGGTACCGAAACGCCGTCGACAATCTCGAAAGGTTCGCGTACGCCTTCCAGCGTGAAATTCACGCCGGTGTGGACTTCGCTTCCGTTCTGGAATTCCCAGTGATTGTCCACGTGCAGGAAGCCGGTTTCCTGGAAACCGTCGAATCCCCAATAACCGCGATAATTCATGTGCGGCCGCAATTCGTGCAGTCCCCACCAGTCCTCGGGGCGATAGCGGTAGCGCCAGCCCGCGGTCCATCTGCGGAATGCGCGGCGCGCCAGGAAGCCGACTTCGGGATTGAAGTTCTCGCGCACTTCGGAATAGCCGGCGTCCAGATTCCAGTCCTCGTCCTGGTACGAGGCCTGTATGCCGCCGGCCGCGTCACGGTTTTGCAGGCCCGGCGTTTCGGTGCGGGCGGCCCAGCCGGTAATCAGCGTTGTATCGCCGATGCCCCAGCGGCCATCGACAGACATCGTGCGGTTGTAGTCTTCACCGGGATTTTCGCCGGTCGAATTCAATCCTGTGCCATCGCCGTCGCGTTCGATGTACATCATGCCGATAGTCGAACGATTACCGAGTTCCTGGTTGAGGCGGACAACGGAAAAGTCGTTCTGCGAGATGCGCCCGTCGACGCTGTCGGTGCGCATCTGCAGCAGGCCGATATTGGTGTTGTCGAAAATCTTGCCGGTCAGCCGCGCGCCGCCGTCTATCGGCAACTGGGTTCCGCCCGCTCCGACGCCGATGCGGCGGCTGAAGAACAATTCCACTTCACGCGGATTTCCGACCGAAAACTGGCCGGCGTTTTCGAGGAAGAAAGGACGCTTCTCCGGAAAGAACAGGCTGAAGCGGTCGAGATTAACCTGCAATTCGTCGGCTTCGACCTGGGCGAAATCGGTGTTGTAGGTGCCGTCGAGCACCAGGCTCGGCGTGATCGTGTACTTGAAATCGAATCCCATTTCCTGCTGGTCCACGGTGCCCGACGCGATGCTGCCGCCGCGTTCGGCGGAACCGAGCACATAGGGAGTGAACTGCAAGGCGCGCTGGCTTGGCGCGCGGATACCTTCGATCAGTCCGGCCTCCGAAACCCGATTCAGGTCGAACTGGCGTTCCAGCGGCGCCCAATAGGCGATTTCGTTGTTGTGCCGGATATTGCGCTGGAAATTGATGCCCCAGGTCTGTTCGGCGCCATTGCCGTAGCGCAGCGAGGAAAAGGGAATCTCCATTTCGGCGCTCCAGCCGTAATCGTGGATTTGCGCTTCCACTTCCCAGGTCGTGTCCCAGTTGATATTGGATCCGCTGCCCGGGCCGCGAAAGCCGCCGGAGCCCTCGTTGGTGACCTGCGCGTCGAATTGCAGGCCGGCGGGATTGGTGCCGAACACGAAACCGTTCTGGCGATCGAGCATGCCGTCGATGATGACGCGGAAACTGTCGGTGTCGTCGAGCGGAGCATCGCGCCGGCTGTCGGTCACGATGATCCGGGATGGGTCGGATTCATAGGCGATCAGGCCGATATACAGGGCTTCGTCGGTATAGCCCACCCGCACTTCGGTGCGCTGGGTCGCCGGCCGGCCTTCATCGGGCCGCACCTGGGAGAAGCCGGTGGCCGGCGTCACGCCTTCCCATGCGGTATCTCCGGCAACGAAGCCGTCCACGACCGGGGCGCGTTCCAACGCGTAGGCGGTGGTCGAAGGCGGCACGGGCAAGGTGTTCAGTTCCTGCGCCAGGGAACCGGGGGCAATCAGGTTCAGCAGCGGAATCAGCAATGCCGAGACCAGCGTCGTTCCGTAACGTGCGATGCTCATTTCTACCTCTGGGCTGCTTGTAAGCAGGGCCGCGTCAATGCGGACAACTGATTGATCTTTTGGACAAAAACAGCAGAGCAGCTTAATGCAGGGGCATCCCCCTGACAAGCAGGAAAAAGTTACAAATCTTGACCGGAGTCAGGCCGCATCGATATCGGCCCGGGTAAAATCCTCGCCCTTGAACAGAAGGGGCTCGCCAGCAGACTTGGCGAGCGCGTAGGCAAAGCAATCGCCAAAGTTGAGCGCCGCCGGATGATTTCCCTTGCCGTAACGGCGCCAGGCGGCGCGGGCTATTTCGAACTGTTCGGGAGTGACGGGCATCAACTCCATGTCTGCCCTTAGGAGCAACCGGTCTAACTCGACCCCCGCAGATAACCCTCCCCTGCTTTCGAGAACTATTGCGGATTCCAATGCAGTTGCGGATGACATTCGACAAGGAGTTTCTTCCATGATCGCGCTGGCGAATCGTCTGCTATCGGGTTCGTCAAACAGAATGGCGAGCACGGCGGAACTGTCGACGATCATTTGGGCAGGCCCCGTTCGTCATACAACAGATCACCATGCTCCACCGCAGACGGCCCCGGCTTGAGAGACTTCGCGCAACGCCTGCCTATGGCGAGCAAGTCTCTGACGCCGGCATCCGCATCCATCCGGCGGCGCTCGCGCTCAAGGCGCTCGCGCAGCGCCACGGTGATCGCGCCGGTCATCGTCTCGCCTGTCAGACTCGCGAGATTCCGAGCCAACAGGCAGGTTTCGTCGTTCTTGATGTTCAGGCTCATGGAAATTTCAAGGTAGAATTATGTTTCAGTTGTCTACCATACACGATTATCAAACCTTCAGCAACATTTCGCTCCTACATCTAAAGTTCTTCGATGTTTAACAGCGTTAGTTCGCCTTCTTGCACATTCTCCGAAACTAGACTTAGAGTAGTCATAGTGGGCGATTTCGCTATATCAATCATTTCTTTCAGATTACTGAAATTATCGTTCATCGGAATGTTCAGGCTGATTCTATGTGCCAACGCGTCCAGGAGGCAGGAAAGCAACTTTTCGCCTGTATCTGAATCTGTCATTGGTATGCAACTTCCATGAACCGGCGTAATCACGTCATGACTCCTGGAAGTTATCCTTCCATGAATGGTTTGCATTCCCCTACCGGTTAATTGTATATCCAGTTGAATTTCATTAAGCGTCATTTTTACACCGGATCCATATTCTATTTCGACACTGTTTATCGAGTAATCCAGCGCTAGTGTTTCCGCTGCTTCAGCCGTTGCTGCTAATATTAGTGTCAGCATAAGCGCGGCTGCTTGAGTAATTTGTTTCATTTCGGGACTCCACAATTTTTCGGATCATCTGTGCCAGAATCAATGGCAATCATTCTATCCGATAACAGTTGCGCCAGTTCATTGTTACCTGCTGCATCCGCCATCTCAAGTCCGGAGTAACAATGAATCATTTCAGACCAGCGTAACGCGGAAATAACATGGTCTTTTTCAAAACTCTCTTTCAATCCAGTTTCACAAAGCCTTGCACAAATTTGCTCCTCTCCCCCATGTGTGTACCCACAAAGAGTTTTCCACCACCTTTCCTTTAGTGAACTCAACGGAGGACTGTCCGATTGGGAAAATGATTGAGGCGAATTTCCAGCCATTTCCGATGGGCTCGGAAACTTAATTTTTGGAAAGTTTTCGATGACCTCATCCGAAGCAGAATATCTTAGCCATACTCCTCGAATTATAGCTTCAAACATTGGGCGTATTAGCGCTAGAGCTGAACCAACAAGTTCGTTATCAACCAAAATTACGATTGCCTGCGCATGTTCAAAAGCGAGATGCTGGAAAGCCATAGACAGCTGGAGTCGCTTTTGATTCGGTAGCTCCGGGATTCTCAGACCACATAATTTTTCAGCAACCCAATCGGATAATTCTATTGAATTATCCAACGCTTCACTGAAGTCGATATCTTCATCAAATTTCATATGATTTCAAGAGTAACTGCACAAAAAATGTGAGTACTCATCACGCCATGTGGCGTGGCGAAAGCCACACCGCTCAATGTAATTCTGCAAGAGATTCCGGTTAGCCAGACCCTCCTACTTACCCTGCACGACCTCGTTGCGGAGCGTGCCGATGCCTTCCAGTTCGACTTCGTAGACATCGCCGGGAACCATGGCGCGAGTGCTGCCCATGGTGCCTGACCAGATCATGTCGCCGGGCATGAGCGTGAAAAAGCGGGAAATGTAACTGACCATTTCCTCCATGCCGAAGATCAGGTCGGAGGAATTCTCGCTTTGCACGACTTCGCCGTTGTGGCGGCCGGTGATCTGGATGTTCTTGTAGTCGGCGTCCTTGTACAGCACCGGTCCGATGGCGTTGAAGCCTCGACTGCCCTTGGCGCGCACCCACTGGATGTCGTCGGACTGCCAGGCGCGCTCGCTGACGTCGTTGCCCGCGGTGACGCCGAAGATATATTCATGCGCGTCTGCCACCGCCACGTTCTCGGCGCGCTTGCCGATCACGATGGCCATCTCGGCTTCGTAATGCAGGTTCTGGGATCCCGCAGGGCGCACGATGGGATCTTCCGGTCCCACCAGCGAGCTTGTCGGCACGATGAACAGGCCGGGTTCCTCGGCTGGATCGCCCGAGATGTGACTGCGGAAGTTGAAGGCGGTCATGAAAATCTGGTTCGGCTCGGCGGGCGCTTCGAGTTTTACCGTGCTGCGCTCGTGCCAGACGCCGGTATGCTCCATGGTTTCATACGGCGCGCCTTCGAGTTGCCATACCTGGTCGCCATGCACCATACCCCAGGAAATCTCTCCGCCATCCTGGGAATAGCGGACGAATATCTCCGGCTCCGCTTCCTCCTGCGCGAAAACCGGGGCGCTGACGATGACGGCGGCAAGCACGGTCAACAGGGTTTGCAAGCGGTTCATTGTGATCTCCTCTCAAGGAACGCCTTTGGCAATGAAATCAAGCCGATGCTATGCGCATCCCCACTTGCGGTCAACACACTTTTTTCCCAGGGATTGCGGTAACGAAGGAAATCAACGGATTGCAGCACGGCAAGAAGCCGGAAGAATTTGCTTGCCGGGGGCAGCGGCGGTGCTTCTACTCGAACACGAAATAGTCGCGCTCGAAGGGGGTTTCGTTCTCCGCGACGACGCTCAGGGTTTCGGCGTCGAGCAGCCAGATGCGGCGCGGGCCGGCAATGATGGCTCGGGGCGTGTCGGCGTCGCATTGCA
>JANQSV010000362.1 GCA_028279115.1 Pseudomonadales bacterium | reverse complement strand
CTTTGGCCTCGACATCCATGTCGAGGCCGCCCGCCGCACCCCATGCCGCCCGACGGCGACTCACACTGTGCGAAATTGGGGTCTTTTCCCTTGTCATTCTGCGCGTAGCGGAGCGAAGTCGCAGAATCTCGACGGGGGGCGGAAAAATTTTTCCATCGGAAATTTGGCTAAATCGACGATTCGGCACTACACCTTTTGGCGAGAATCTGATCGAGGGTGCGTCAATGTTTGTGCGACTGTGTGAAATTCTGGCAAGGGCGCCTTTTCGGGGCGGTGGCGGGGGACCGCTCGGGGTCGATATCGGGACTCGTTCGGTGAAATTGCTGCGTTGGTCCCGGAAGCCCGGGCGGCCGCCCGATTACGCGATCAGGCCGCTGCCCGCGGGCGCGGTCGAGGAACGGAACGTTCGCGACGCGGAAATGGTGGGCCGGTGCATCGCCGAAGCGGCTGGAACGCTGCGGTCGCCGGGGAGATTCGCCGTGACGGCGGTGCCTTCGTCGCTGGTTATGCAGAAAACCCTGGCAATGGAGCCGGAAATGACCGATGCGGAACTGGAAGCGCAGATCATGGTGGAGGCGGACCGCTACATTCCCTGGCCCATCGACGAGGTGCGCATCGATTTTCGCCGTCTCGACGGTTCGGAACATGCCGCGGGATCGATCCTGCTGTCGGTTTGCCGGAAGGAACATGTCGACTCGCGGGAGCGGGTCATCGAAGGTGCAGGGCTGCGGGCCGTTGCCGTGGACGCGGAGCACCATGCGGTTGAACGCGCTTGGCGCTTGCTGGCGCCGGCCCGGAACGAGGCGGGATTAACCGCGGTCGCGGACATCGGCGCCGGCGCCATCCGCCTGTATGTGCTCGCGGAAGGCCGATCCATCTACAATGCGGAAAGGCCGTTCGGCGATTACGCGCAATCCGGGCGCGAGCCGGAATCCTTCGCCGCCGATGGGGCAGGTCAGCTCGGACAGGCGCTGCAATTGTTCCATTCCTCCTCTCGTCACGGACGGGTGGCGCGCCTGTATCTGTGCGGCGCCGCGGCCGCCGCGGAGGGACTTGCGGAGCAGGCGCAACGCGTTCTGGCCATTCCGGTGGCGGCGGCAAATCCGCTTCCGGGCGCAAGCGCCGGTCCGGCCGCGAAAGATGCGCCGGCCTTGCTGCTCGCGGCGGGGCTGGCGATCACGGGTGGCCGCCATGATTGATCTGCTGCCCTGGAGGGAGCGCGGCCGGCGCCGGCGCCGGCGGCGATTCCATGGAATGCTGGCGGTCTCGATGCTGCTCGGCCTGGCGCTTCTGATCGTTTCCGAGCGAAGCCTCGACGGGAACATCATGGCCGGTTCCGCCGAGAGCCGGCGGCTGCGGGCCGAGATCGGCCTGCTCGGCGCGCGTGGCGCCGAAGCCGAACGGCTGCGCCGGGAACAGCAAGACGCCGCTTTGCACATGCGGGTGTTGAACGGCCTGCAGCGCAGCCGGCCCCTGCCGGCGCAAGTGCTGTCCGAACTATCCGCGCATCTGCCCGCGGCCGCCTGGTATCGCCGCTTGTCGCACAGCGGCGGCGAAGTGCGAATCGAAGGGTTTGCGGAGTCCCATGCCGCGGTTGCCGCACTGATGCGCGAGCTCTCCGCGTCGCCGCGATTCCGTCAGGCGCAACTTGCCGGCGTGACCGAGGCCGCGCCGGGATTGTTCGAATTCAGCCTGACCTTGCGGCTTGATGAGACGGGGGGTTGAAAATGATGGCGTTGCTTGCGGGAATCGTTCGCGATCTGCACGAATTCGACTGGCGCGAACTCGCCTCGCCGCGGGGCAGCGGCGGCTGGCCGGCCGCGGTCAGGATCGGCGTCATATTGCTGTTGACGGTCTCCCTGCTTGCCGGGGGATATCTGTGGCGCTTGCGCGACCTGCGGGAACACAACGCGCGTCTGGCCCTGGAAGAGGCGGAACTGGCGGCGGAACTGGAAGTGTTGCGCGCCGGCGCCGCGAGTCTGGACGACTTAAGGCAACGGGCGCGGGAGATCGAGGCGCCCTATATGCGGATGCTGCGGCAGTTGCCGTACGAGAGTGAAATACCGGCCCTGATCGACGAAATCACCGCGCTCGGCCTGCAATTCGGTCTGAATTTCGATTCGATCGAACTCGCCGCGGAACTTGATCGGCCGCATTATGTCGAGCAGCCCATCGATATCCGCGTCAGGGGCGGATATCACGAGATCGGCGCCTTTTTCAGCAGTGTCGCAGCGCTCGGCCGCATCGTCACCATGCACGATTTCTCCTTGCGCGAGTTGTCCCCGGAGGAACTCGAACTCGAATTGCTGGCCCGGACTTATCGCTATCGGCCATTGTCCGAAACATCCGCGGATCCGGAGACGGCGCAAGCCATCGGGCAATCGCCGTTCCGGCTCGAACGGGAGCAAGCGGAGCAATTCAGCTATGCGGCCGGCGTCCGCCGGAATCCGTTCGCACCGTTTGTCCCTCTTGGAGCAATCGAGCCGGAAGCGGCGCGGCCCGAACTGAATCCGCTTGAGAAATACGCGTTGAACGAATTGCGTCTGGCAGGGCTGCTCGAGTACGAACAGGGCAACGTCGGCTTGTTGCAGGATCCTTCCGGTACGGTGCATCGAGTCGAGCGAGGCGATTATCTCGGACCTGACCGGGGCCGGGTTCAACGAATTACGGATCTTGGCGTGGAGTTGATCGAATGGAAAACGGACGAAACCGGCGCGAACGCACAACAGGAAACATTGCTGCCATGGGAGGAAGGCCGATGAGCGGCGCGGCGGAAAATGCCAGCCGGCGGCTGTTGCGCTTTTGTCTGGTGGTGCTGCTGGCCTTTTTGCCTGCCGACTTCGCACGGGCGCAACGGAACGCCACGCCGCCCGGGGCAGTCGCCGATCTCTCGTTTCAAGATGTTCCCATCCGCTTTGCTTTGCAGATTCTGGCGGATGAGCGGGACTTCAATCTGGTGGCCGGAGAGGCTGTTGCGGGCAACATCACCTTGCAACTCGATGGCGTGCCTTGGGAACAGGCGCTCGAACTCGTATTGCGGGCCGGCAATCTCGCATACCGCCTGGAAGGCAATGTCCTGTTCGTGACTACCGCCGAAGAAATGGCCTCGCAGCGGGAACAGGAACTCAAGGCCAAGCGGCAGGCATTGAATCTGACGCCGCTGGTCACGGAATTGCTGCAGGTCAATTATGCCGACGCGGCGGCTCTGCTCGATCTCGTGCTCGGCGCCGGCGCGGCCACCGCGGACTCCGGGGCGCCAGCCACCGATCCCGGCGCATCCGCCGCCGGCTCCGGGATGCTCCAGGCCGGCAACCGGGGGCTGCTTTCTCCCCGCGGCTCGGCTTCGGTCGATGTCAGAACCAACACCATCATCGTTCAGGATATGGAGCGGAATCTGGCCGCGATCCGGGATTTGCTCGCAAGTCTCGATGTCCCGGTGCGGCAGGTGCTGATCGAAGCCCGGATCGACAACG
>JANQSV010000063.1 GCA_028279115.1 Pseudomonadales bacterium | reverse complement strand
GACATACGCCCGCTCTATACCCTGGCCGCGCTGACGGCCCATGAAGGCGCGCCGGGTCACCACCACCAGAACTCGATCCGCGAGGAAATCGGGGACTTTCCGGATTTCCGCCGCGCATTCTATCCGCACGCGTTCGGCGAAGGCTGGGGCCTGTACTCCGAAAAACTCGGCATCGAGATGAATATCTACGAGACGCCCTACGATCATTTCGGGCGCCTGAGCTACGAGATGTGGCGCGCGGTTCGCCTCGTCGTCGACACCGGCATTCATTACCAGGGTTGGAGCCGGGAACAGGCGCGGGACTATCTGGCTGAAAACTCGGCATTGTCGCTGCACAACGTGCGCACCGAGATCGACCGCTACATTTCCTGGCCCGGCCAGGCGCTGGCGTACAAGATCGGCGAATTGACCATACTCGAACTTCGCGGCCGCGCCGAAAGCGAACTCGGCGAGAACTTCGACATCAGGGACTTCCATGATGCCGTGCTGCTGACTGGAGGATTGCCGATGGACATGCTTGAGCGAGAGATCGAGCGGTACATCGAGAACGCCGGGTCCGGGCGGTAAGTCGTTCGCAAGCAATCCCGAATGCCCGAAACGGAAGAGCAGAGCCTGAGCGGCGGCAAACGGACGATCGCGATTGTCGGCGCCGGGATCATCGGCCTCACTATCGCCCGCCGTCTGGCTCGCGGGCGCGAACAGGCGCTGCTGATCGATCCGCTCGCACCGGGATCGGCGGCTTCCTCCGGCAACGCCGGCCACATCGCCACCGAACAGATCTTCCCGCTGGCGTCGCCCGAGACGATGCTGGCCGCGCCCCGCCTGCTGTTCGGCAGGAATTCGCCCATGCATATCCGTCTGGAATACGCGCTGAAGATCGCCCCCTGGCTGCTCAGGTTCGCCTGGGCATCGCGGCCCTCGGCGTATCAAGGCGGCGTACGGGCCCTGCTGTCATTACAGGAAAAATCGCTTGATTCGATGCGGGCGCTGTGCGCGGATGAGGGGCTTGCGGATCTGTTGTGCGTACAAGGCCACATGGTCGTCGCCGAATCGGGGAAAGCATTGCGCGCGCTCGACGCCAGACGGCTTCCGCTCGAGCGGCACGGCATCGAATCCGTTTTGCTCGCGCCGGATGAGGCGGCGGCGAGATCGCCGTTTCTGAAGCGCGGTATCGCCGGCGCCTTGCTGCTGCCGCGCACCGGCCATGTGCTGAATCCGCATCGCCTGTGTACCGCACTGCACAAGCGCTACGGCGAGGCCGGCGGGCTGACGTTGCGCGCGCGCGTCGAGAACATCGAAACCTCCGACGACGGCGGCTTCGTCCTGCGGCATGAAGCCGGCGCAATCGAGGCCGGCAAGCTGGTCCTGGCGGCCGGCGCCTGGTCGGCGCCGCTCGCCCGGCAACTCGGCCATGCGGTTCCGCTCGATACCGAACGCGGCTACCACGTCACCGCCGAAGGCGCGCCGGATCTCGGCGGCATCGCCGTCGAATCCCACGAGCGCAGGATCATCATGACGCCGATGGATTGCGGCCTGAGAATCGCCGGACTCGTCGAGTTCGGCGGTCTCGATCTGCCTCCGAATCCCAGGCGCCACGAGGATCTGAAACGGCATCTGCGGGAATTGGCGCCCGCGCTCGAATTGGGCGGGCTTTCCGAATGGATGGGGTTCCGGCCTTCGCTGCCGGACATGCTGCCGGTGATCGGCGCCTCGCCCGCGAACCCGAATGCGATCTTCGCCTTCGGTCATCAGCATCTCGGCCTGACTTTGTCGGCAATCACCGCGGACATCGTATCCGAACTCGTCGCCGGGCGGACGCCGCCCATCGACTTGCGTCCGTTCCGGCCGGACCGGTTCTGAAGCCGCGGGCGACGCATGCCTCGCCCACCCTACGCGGAGTGAGCGCCGGAATACGTGTTCACCAGCACCACGCCGCCGACAATGAGAACGAGGCCGACAATCGCCTGCCACGGCAGGGCCTGGTCGTAGAACATCAGGCTCAGCAGCGCCACCAGGAAAACGCCGAGTCCCGCCCAACTCGCATAAACGATGGCGATGGGTATGTCCCTGATCGCGAAGGTGAGTAAGTAAAACGAGGCGCTGTAGGCCGCGATCAGCACGACGCTCGGCAAGAGCCGCGTGAAATTCTGCGAAACGGGCAACAGCATGGTGCCGGCGACTTCAAAGACGATCGCCCCCGCGAGATACAGGTAAGCCATTACGAATTTCTCCTTCTGATTTTGCAAGGCGGCAGCCTGGTGGGATGCCGTGTGGGTGTCCCCTGAGTGGGTGTCCCATCGGGAAGGCTGAGTGGGTGTCCCATCGGGAACCATCGGGAAGGTCGAGCAATGCAGTACTTGCGTCATCGGGCCCGGGCGCCTTGTGAACGTTCAGGGTCATGGCGACCAGGCTGTAATAGCCGGCCACGCCGGTAAGTTCGACGAGGGCCGCCGTGCCGATGCGTTCATGCAACGCCCGGCAAGCCCCATCGGAGACCTGGCCGAATTCGAGCAACTGGCGAATGAATTCATAAACCAGCGCCTGCAGTTCATCGTTGAACTCCGGGGCATCCCCGCGGCGGATCGCTTCGATGACTTCCGGTTCGAGACCCTCGCTCGCGGCAATGCGCGAATGGATCGCCCATTCGACTTGCGAGTTCCAGAATCGCGCCACGGAAATGATGGCGAGTTCCCTGACTCGCTGGGGCAATTCACCCTCGAATCGCACGTATTCTCCGAAAGCGCTCCAGCGCTCGGCAAGTTCAGGCACATGCAGGGCGACATGCAAGGGACCGGCAAGCCTGCCCCGCTTGCCGGCGACAATCTTTTCATAAACCTTCTGTTGAGCCGAACTCAAGTTGCCGGTATCCACCATCGGAATGCGGGAGTGGTCTGTCCATCAAATTTTCTCCAATGTTAGTCACCGTAGGCATAGGGGTGTGCAGCGGGCGTGCGAGGCAGGATGCCGACCCCGAAGCCTACAGGGGTGGAGGCAAGCGTACATGAAGCGCCAGCTTCATGCGCAGCCGGAACGACGCCAAGCTGCGCTTGGCGGCTGGACTGTATTCACGGCGTCCGCTGCATACCCCCATGCCTACGGTGACGGATCGAAGCCACGATGACGCCGGAAGAAATCGAGCAGGACCGCATTGAAGGCCTCGTATTGTTCCCAATAGACCGAATGCCCCGCCTCGGCGAACAGCGCGACTTCGGGATCGGTCCAATACGCGGCATAGGCGCGCAGCCGCGAAGGCGGCATGTACAGATCGGCAGCGCCGGTGAAAAGCAGCGTGGGCGCCTTGATTTGCCCAATCAATTCCGGCGTAACTTCGTTCTCGACAGGAACAGGCACGCGTTCTTGCTGCGTTCTGGATCTAGCTTCGAGTTCGCGCCAGCGATGCACGCCTTCGGGGCAGGCGGCGCGATACGATGGCCCGGGTTCACTGATCCAGCGCGGCAGATTCTTCACTTCCGGCGGCAGCAATTCGGATTCGCAGGCGGACCAGGCCGGGTCGCCCGGTTTTCCGATCGTGCAGCCGATGGCGAGGCTCAGCATGCGTTCCAGTCGGGAAATGGCGAAGTCGGGCAGGATGTCGGCGCCGGCGGCAAACCCGACGAGATGCATCCGGCCGATGCCGAGATGTTCGGCAAGCCGATACAAATCACCGGCGCCCACGCCCGGATTCTCATGGGAGTCAGCATCCGAACCATGATGCCCGCGCCGGGAATACGCGACAACGCGATAGCCGGCGGCGGCGAGCGCGGGCTGCTGATAGCCCCAGCCGCTATAGGGATGAACGAGCACTACCGCTTCGCCCGCGCCGCCGGTATCCCAGTACCAGATGCGGGCGCCGCCGACATCGAGCCTTCCTTCCGTAGCTGGCGCCTGAGCCGGCGTATCGCTCCAGCTTGTCTGCGCCGCCAGTTCCCGCATCGCATGCGATTTCTTCATGAAACCACCTTGCTTTCAATTTCAGTGATACTACAATGCGTGTGCGATTTTACGGCAGGAGAGCGGAGGTGTTCATGAGCCGAATCCGCATTGGCATGATGGGTCTGGGCCACGTCGGCCGCCAGATCTACAAACTGGCGCTCAAGGACGAGAACTTCGAAGTCGTCGCGGTATCGGATATCGGCCGGCCCGATATTCTACGGCATCTGCTCGACAAGGAAATGGGCCACAGCGGCGAAGTGCGACTGGAAGACAATAATCTTGTCAGCGCCGGCTCGCGCACCCGGCTGTTGTCCGCCGAAAAGCCCGGAGAAATCCCCTGGGACGTGTTCGAGGTCGATTTCGTCATTGACGCGACCGGACGCTTTCGCTCCTGCGCCGATCTGGCGCCGCATCTCGATGCCGGGGCGGCGAGAGTAGTCACTTCGATGTTGCCGGTCGACGAGATCGATCGCGTGATTCTGTTCGGCGTCAATCACGAGGAGATCGAAAGCGGGGACCGCATCGTCTCGGCGGGTTCCGCTTCGACTACGGCAACCGCGCTCGCCTTGAAGATTCTGTCGGAACGCTATCCGATCGAACACGCTTCGATGACTTCGGTGCATGCCTACACCAGCGACCAGAGCCTGCAGGACTACGCCGGAGCGGATTATCGCCGCAGCCGTTCGGGCGCCAGGAACATCATCCCGAACGATACTCCCGCCCTGCGCTGGATCCAGGAGCTGATGCCGCAATTGCAGGGCAGAATGACCGCCTATGCCTTGAACGTTCCCGTGCAGACCGGATCCATGCTCGACATCACCGTGTCGCTGAAAGACCGTGAGGCGGACATCGACAGCGTGCGCAAGTTGTTCATCGAAGCCGCCCAGACGCAGCCGGAACTGATCGAAACCACCGCCGACCCGATCGTCTCGTCCGATGTGCGCGGCTGCGGCAAATCCTTGCTCGTCGATCTGAAAGGCTGCATGCCGGCGGGCGCGCGCATGCTGAAGATATTGGCTTGGCACGAGTCTCTCGGCCACGCCCGCAGAATACTCGACGTGATTCAGGCGTATTCGAAACTCGATGAAAGAATCGACCGGGAGGCCGCGTAATGAGAGTCGCAATCAACGGATTCGGCCGAATCGGCCGGGCGGTCTTCAGAATCGCCGAGTCATTGCCGGAAATCGAAATCGTCGCCATCAACGACCTGTTCGACAATGACGCCCTGCGCTATCTGCTCAACTACGACACGGTCATGGGCCGTTTTCCCGGCAAGGTCGGCATCGAAGATTCGGAAATGGTCACCTCCAGCACCCGGGCCAGAATGTTGCAGGAACGCGACCCGGCGCAATTGCCCTGGAAGGAACTCGAAGTCGATGTCGTGGTCGAATCGACCGGCGTTTTCCGCAGCAAGGCTCAGGTCTCGATGCATCTCGAAGCAGGCGCCGGGCGCGCGCTGCTGACGGTGCCGGCGAAAGACGAGATCGATTACACCGTCGTCATGGGAGTGAACGAGGAAGGCCTTGCGCCCGAACATCGGATCGTTTCGAACGCCAGTTGCACGACCAATTGCCTCGCCCCGGTCGCCAAGGTATTGCACGACGCCTTCGGCATTCGCGAAGGCATCATCAATACGGTCCACGCGTATACCAACGACCAGAGTCTGGCCGACGTGCCCCATTCCGACTGGCGCCGCTCGCGCGCCGCGGCGGAGAACATCATTCCCACGTCCACCGGGGCCGCCAAGGCCGTGGGCGAAGTATTGCCCGAATTGAACGGACGCCTCGACGGCATCGCCTCGCGCGTGCCCGTGCCCGACGGCTCGGTGGTCGATCTGTTCGCCGAACTCGAACGGGAAGTCACGGTTGAGCAGGTCAACGAGGCGGTGCGTTCGGCGGCGAATTCCGAGCACATGCGGAACGTGCTCGAATACACCGAAGAGCCCGTGGTGTCATCTGACATCATCGGCAATCCGCATTCCTCGATCTTCGACGCCAGTTTCACCCAGGTCGGCGGGGGCCGCTACCTGAAGGCCCTGAGTTGGTACGACAACGAATG
Source organism: Pseudomonadales bacterium (assembly GCA_028279115.1). Classification (GTDB taxonomy): domain Bacteria; phylum Pseudomonadota; class Gammaproteobacteria; order Pseudomonadales; family Pseudohongiellaceae; genus UBA9145. Next base: position 1,849 of record JANQSV010000063.1, on the reverse strand, counting down.
GGGTTATTCGAAGCGGGTCTGCGATGTGCTCGGGCTGATGTCGGGCACTGCGTGAAAAATCCCCGGTTCGTGAAGGCCGGGAGATCTGATTGGTCTTCGTGCGGAGCGCCCGCCACACTGTCATTCCGCGCGTAGCGAAATCGACCAGAAAACCGACTTTGCGGGCAAGAACCAGGTGGCGCTCAGACGTCCGCGTAATGGCTGCTTTCGCCGAGCCAGCGGCGGATCAGCGGTTCGGCCATCGCGGGCTGGCTGGCCAGCAACTCATCGCAGCTATCGCGCACCTGTTCGAGCATATCGCTGTCGCGGCTTATGTCCGCCACCTTGAAACTCATCAGGCCGGTCTGGCGGGTGCCCAGCAATTCACCCGGTCCCCGCAGCCGCAGGTCCTCCTCGGCGATGAGAAAGCCGTCGTTGCTTTCGCGGATGATGCGCAGGCGCTCCCGGCTCAGTTCGGACAGCGGCGGCTGGTACAACAGCAGACAATGACTTTGCTCGGCGCCCCGGCCGACCCGACCGCGCAATTGATGCAATTGCGCCAGTCCCAGGCGTTCCGGATTCTCGATCACCATGAGGCTGGCATTGGGCACGTCGACGCCGACTTCGATCACCGTCGTCGCCACGAGCAACTGGATTTCGCCTCGTTTGAAACTGTCCATTACTTCGGCTTTCTCCGCCGGTTTGAGCCTGCCATGCACGAGTCCCACCCGGATGCCGGGCAGGGCTTCGCGGAGTTGTTCGGCGGTGGCTTCGGCGGCCTGGGCCTGCAAGGTCTCGGAATCGTCGATCAGGGTGCAGACCCAATAGGCCTGCCGGCCGCCGCCGCAGGCCGAGGCGATGCGCTCGACCACCCGGGCGCGCCGCTCGTTCGAGGTCATGGCGGTGTTGACGGGAGTGCGGCCCGGCGGCAATTCATCGATGACCGAACAATCGAGGTCGGCATAGGCGCTCATCGCCAGCGTCCTCGGGATCGGCGTCGCGGTCATGACCAACTGATGGGGGCGCATCGATCCGCTGCCGGCCTTCTCGCGCAGGGCGAGCCGCTGATGGACGCCGAACCGGTGCTGTTCATCGACGACGATCAATCCCAGGCGCCGGTAGTGGACCGATTCCTGGAACACCGCATGGGTGCCGATCAGCAAGTCGCATTCGCCTGCCGCGAGGTCTTCCAGCACTTGCTTGCGCGCCTTGGCGCGGGTCTTGCCCGATAGCCAGCCGATCCGCACGTCCAGGCTTTCGAACCATTGCCGGAAGGTGTGCAGATGCTGTTCGGCGAGAATCTCCGTCGGCGCCATGAGACAGACCTGGAAGCCCGATTCGATGGCGTACAGGGCGGCCAGGGCGGCGACCACGGTCTTGCCCGAGCCCACGTCGCCCTGGACCAGGCGCATCATCGGCGTCCGGTCCGAGAGATCCGCGCGAATTTCCCGATAGACCTTGCGTTGCGCTTCGGTCAGCCGGAAAGGCAGACTTTCCACGAATCGCTTGAGCAGCTCCTGACGCCCGCTGAGCCGCGGCGATTGCAGCGCCGAAACGTCGAGTTTCAGGCGCCGCATGCAGATACGGTGGGCGAGCAGTTCCTCGAAGGCCAGCCGCCGGCGCGCCGGACTGTTGTCGGTGCGTCCCGACCAATCGAGTTGAACGTCCGCGGGCGGCTCATGCAGCAGGCGCACCGATTCGGCGAGATCGATGCCGCCGAAATCCCGCAGGAAATGCGCCGGCAGCAGCTCGGGCAATTTTTCCGTGCGGGCAAGCATTTGCAGGGCCTGTCGCACGAGTTTGCGGATGCGGCTCTGGTGAATGCCTTCGGTGGCCGGATAGACCGGCGTCAGCGAGTCGGGAACCGCGT
>JANQSV010000351.1 GCA_028279115.1 Pseudomonadales bacterium | reverse complement strand
GGCGAGTTTCGACGCGAAAGGCCGGATCCTGCGCCTTCACGAAGACGTCGGGCGGCACAACGCGCTCGACAAGCTCGTGGGGTCCTGTTTCCGCGAGGGCGGCTTGCCGGGGTTCGGCATCCTCCTGAGCGGCCGCGCGAGTTTCGAACTCATCCAGAAGGCGGCCATGGCCGGTGTGGGTCTGGTGGCTGCCATCGGCGCGCCATCGAGTCTCGCCATCGAACTTGCCGAGCAGGAGGGAATCACGCTCATCGGCTTCCTGAAATCGAGCGGCTTCAATCTCTATTGTCACGAGCGGCGCGTCCTTGAAGCCTGACGAGGTCACCGCGATCATTCTTTGCGGCGGCGGCGGGCGGCGTCTGGGCGGCCCCGGTGGCTTGGCCAAGCCGCTCGTACGAATCGGCGAACGCGCGCTCGTCGAATTCGTCATCGAGCGCCTGCGCCCGCAGGCGGCCCGCATCATCCTCAGTCTGGGGGTTGGCCAGGACGCTAAGGTCTGGCGGGATTTCGGCTGCGATCTTCTCATCGACGCCGAGCCGGATCAGGGACCGCTTGGTGGTCTGGTTTCCTGCTTTGAGGGCGCTGCGGGCGAGTGGTTTCTGAGCTGCCCCGGAGATGCGCCCCGAACCGCGCCGAATCTTGTCGAAGCCCTGTCCCGGGATGCGCTGGCGCGCGGCGTGGCCGTCGCCCATGACGGCGTGAGACGCCAGAATCTCACTTTGCTTGTAAGTCGCGGCAGGGCGGAGTCGCTGGCGGGCTTCTATGCCGGCGGCGGACGGGCCATACACCGTTGGCTCGACGCCAACGGGATTCCTGCAACGGACTTGACCGAAATGGCGACCAGCTTCGTGAATATCAACACGCCCGCCGATCTCGAGACTTTCAGGCGCTCGGCGGAGGCCGGCAAACGATAATCTGGCGGAAGACCTGTGTTAGACTGCCGCCGCCCGGATAACATTGTCTGCGCTATGGGAAATAACGATCCGCGGTTGATGCCGACGTGTTTCGGCTTCCTGCTTCTGGAAGAATTCACGCTCATTTCGGTCTCGTCGGCGATCGAAACCTTGCGCATGGCCAATCGCGTGGCCGGATCCCGCATCTACCGCTGGCGGATGATTTCCGAGAGCGGTGGACCGGTCACCGCCAGTGACGGACTCTCCATCAGCGCCGATTTCGCGATCGGCGGCGATGTTCGATCCTTCGGCCTCGACGCGGTCGTGGTTTGCGGCGGCGAAAGGATCGGGCGCCATTGCGAAAAACCGGTGTTGCACTGGCTGCGCGCGTGCGGCGCCCAGGGACTGGCGCTCGGCTCCACCTGCACGGGGAGTTATCTACTGGCCAAAGCCGGGATGCTTGACGGGTACCGGTGCAGCGTCCACTGGGAGGAATACGCCGCCCTGATCGAGCAATTCCCGAACGTTGCCGTCAGCCGGAGCATCTATACGATAGACCGCGACCGCTTTACGAGTTCCGGCGGTACAGCGCCGATGGACATGATGCTATACTTCGTCCGCCGGCAACTGGGTGCCGAAACCAGCGCCGGGGTCGCCGACCAGTTCGTGCACGATCGCATACGCGATGCGAGGGATCTGCAACATGTGCCGCTGCGCCATCAGGTCGGCGGGCGATCAGCCAAGCTCGTGGCGGCGGTGGAACTGATGGAGAACAACATCCGCGAGCCGCTCAGCCAGGTCGAACTCGCTTCCTATGTGGATCTGTCCCGCCGGCAGCTTCAGCGTTTGTTCCGGAAGCATTTACTGATTTCGCCTTCGCGCTACTACTTGCATTTGCGGTTGGCGCGGGCGCGCGAGTTGTTGTTTCAAACCAGCATGAGCATTGTCGAAATCTCGACTCAGACAGGTTTTGTCTCCAGTTCCCATTTCAGCACAACCTACAGGGAACTCTACGGCAAGACGCCGAGCGTCGACCGCTCCGACAGGTAACAGAAAAAATGTCCCAGAAATCCGATATTGAAATCGCCGGCGCGGCCAAGATGCTGCCGATACGCGAAATCGCCGACAGATTCGGCTTTGCCGACCATGCCATCCCCTATGGCAACGCCAAGGCCAAGGTCGACTTCACCGCCATCGATAAGTCGCGGCCCGGCGCGGCCGGCAAGCTGATCCTGGTAACCGCGGTGTCGCCGACGCCGGCCGGCGAGGGCAAGACGACGACGACGATCGGTCTCGGCGATGCGCTCAACCGCATCGGCAAGAATGCGATGATCTGCTTGCGCGAACCCAGCCTCGGCCCATGTTTCGGTATGAAGGGCGGTGCGACCGGCGGCGGTTACGCGCAGGTCGCGCCCATGACCGACATAAATTTGCATTTCACCGGCGATTTCCACGCCATCGCGGCCGCTCACAACTTGCTGGCGGCTCTGGTCGACAACCATGTCCATTGGAACGCCAATCCGGACCTGGATCCGCGCCGAATCACATGGCGGCGCGTGGTCGACATGAACGACCGCGCATTGCGCCAGATCGCCATCGGCCTCGGCGGAACCGCCCACGGCGTACCCCGGGAAGCCGGATTCGACATTACCAGCACTTCCGAAATCATGGCGGTCTTTTGTCTGGCGCAGAACCTGGCCGAACTGCAGGAGCGGCTCGGCGCAATCGTCGTCGGCTATACCCGCGACCGGAATCCCGTGACCGCCCGGGAACTTTGCGCCCAAGGCGCGATGACGGCCTTGCTCCAGGACGCCTTGCTGCCGAATCTCGCGCAAACGCTGGAGAACAACCCGGCGTTCATCCATGGTGGGCCGTTCGCGAACATCGCCCACGGCTGCAACTCGGTCATCGCCACCCGCACCGCGCTCAAGCTGGCCGATTACGTGGTCACCGAAGCCGGTTTCGGAGCGGATCTCGGCGCCGAGAAATTCTTCGATATCAAGTGCCGGGCGGCGGGGCTGAATCCCGATGCCGCGGTTCTGGTCGCGACCGTAAAGGCGCTCAAGATGCATGGTGGAGTTGCCAGGAGCGATTTGCTTGCCGAAGACAGCGCCGCGACGGCAAGAGGCTGCGTCAATCTGGGTCAACATCTTGCAATCCTCGGTCAGTTCGGCGTACCAGCGGTGGTGGCGATCAATCGCCATCCGTCCGACACCGATGCCGAGGTCCACGCCATCATGGACTATTGCCGGCAGGCCGGCGTTACCGCCATCGAATCCCGGCACTGGGCCGAGGGAGGCGCCGGCGCGACCGAGTTGGCCGGGGAAGTGGCGCGGGTGGCCGACTCGGGAATCGCCGATTTCAAATTGCTGTACGAAGACGAACTCGACCTGTGGGAGAAAACCCGCCGCATAGCGCAGACGATCTATGGCGCCCGGGACATTGCCGCGCCCTCCAGTGTGCGCAACGAATTCGCCAGGCTGCAAGACAGCGGGTACGGGAAATTCCCGGTTTGCATGGCGAAAACGCAATACAGTTTCTCGACCGATCCTCAATTGCTCGGCGCTCCCAGGGATCATGTCGTGGAAATCCGCGAAGTCCGCCTGTCGGTAGGCGCCGGCTTCATCGTGCCGGTCTGCGGCGCCATCATGACGATGCCGGGATTGCCGCGAAAACCATCGGCCCACGACATACAAGTGGACGCCGAAGGAAACATCGCCGGACTCTCCTGAACCACCCACTCCCCCTTAGGGGGAGTCAAAACCGCTGCGCGGTTTTGGTGGGGGCAAAGCCGGCGCTCTTGGCTTCGATCCGTCGCCGTTGGCTGGCAGAGGGTTCAGCGGACGCCGTCAATACGGTCCGGCCGCCAAGCACAGCTTGGCGT
>JANQSV010000349.1 GCA_028279115.1 Pseudomonadales bacterium | reverse complement strand
CTTAGCCTGGCCGGCCTTCTTTCTCTTCGGCCTCGGCTACCTCTGGCTCCACTTCGACCCCGAGGGCGACGCCGCCCACGACCGCCTCTCACGCACCCGGGTCGTCCTCCTTCCCCGCCGCTAGCGTCGATAAATTCTGACATCTAACTATTTATGTTTAATGAGATGCGTTATACCATCTCCGCGTGATCAAGCATTTTGCCTGCAAGCGCACGGAAGCCCTGTTCGGCGAGCAATGCCCAGCGCAGTTCCGTGCGTTTCAAGCCCAGGCGGAGCGGAAGCTGCAGATGCTTGACAATGCAAAGAGCATCGATGATTTGCGGTTCCCGCCCGGTAATCGATTGGAGAAACTCGGGGGTGACCTGTCGGGTCAATGGAGCATACGCTTGAATCGACAATGGCGATTGTGCTTCGTTTTCAGCGAAGGCGAGGCGACCTGCGTGGAAATCAAGGATTACCACTAGGAGAATTTCCATGATTGAAAACAAAATGAGGCCCATACATCCCGGTGAGATTCTGCGGGAAGAGTTTCTCGCCCCTGCCGGAATGACGGCGAACGCATTGGCGAAAGCGTTGAGAGTCGATGCCCCACGAATCAACGACATAGTGCGCGAACGGCGTGGCATTACCCCGGACACCGCCTTGAGGCTGGCGACCTTTTTGCGAACTTCGGCCGAATTCTGGCTAAACCTGCAATCGGCCTACGATCTGAAAGTGGCCGACACCGAGAAAGGCAAGCTCATTCGCGCCGAGATCGTGCCAATGCCTGTTCAGTCAAGAGACAACTTTCATCAAACTGGATCGTGAGAATCGCCGTCACCCAGCCCTTGATTGCCTCAAATTCGAACTCAGCCCAGTCGAGAGCAAGTCGCCTTGGACGGAAATTTTTCCTTTCAGACAACCAATCAGCACACCGTGATTGTCGAGATATGGGACGACTTTGGCGACCGGGCGACCGTGCCTGGTAATCACCAGTCCCTGGGTGTCCAGACTGTCGAGCAGCGCCAGGCACTGTTTCTTGAATTTGGCGGCGCCGATGTAGTTTGCGGCCTTCATGACATGCGGCCCATAATTTATGACTGGTCATAAACTATGGACATATTTTCCGGCTTGTCAATGGCCGCACTAACCGCTGAAAACGCTGCGCATCAAATCCGAGCCCAGCCCTACCGTGCACTCTGCGCGGGATGACAGGAGAGCGAAGTGGGTGTCCCATTCAATGCCATTCAATGCCATTAGCAAGATGGTTTTCGCGGACAAACAAAATCTCCGCGAGCGCGGCACATCGGAGTAGATTGAGACGGTCGCTAGTCCGCTATTTGGACGGACGCTCAGCTACCCGTGGCTTGTCTGCTATAGTGGACTTTCGAACGTGGCGCTGTCTTAGTGGTTCGGAACGCCGAAAAAGGGCCTTGACGAGCTTCTCCGGAGTCGCGCCTTTCAGGTCTCGTTCGGGAACTAGCATCGGTTTCATATACTGCTCCATGAATGAAAATTTGAAACAGCTTTTTCTCTGGCTTCCCAGTGGTATCGTGATTGCGGCATTTCTCGCATGGTTATCGCTAGTCCCATTATTTTGGCTTATTGGACCTCCCAGCGAACCAGTAGGAGATAATGGCTGCCGATACTGGCAAGATTGTGTTGAACAAAGTCAAGGCGTTGGGTCTGTCTTGGGTCCAGACGAAGAAGGCGATTAAGATAGGCCCGCCAACGAACAGAAAGCTGGCAGCCAAGTAAGTCACTATAATCCGCACTCTGCTTTTTCGTAGTTCCTTTAGCGAAACCTCTGATTCCAGTTCCGCTATGCGCTTGTCCTTGTCGATTGGTGGCTCTGTCATTTCATTGCCCTCTGCGCAACGCGCCTTTTTCGCGCCAGTAAGTCTCAAATTCTTCCTCTGAGGAAAATGCTCCGTTTCCGGCCTCGAAGTCTTCCAATTGACCGCGCAGACTGCCTATGTTCGCGGTATTTCCACTACCGGGCAGTGTGCCGGCAATCCGCCACTTTTCTTGCACAAATACCGAAACATCATCGAAAGGCAGGTCGATGTTTTGCAGTTCGTCGAACGTATAAATCGACGCATCAGCCGCCCGTTTCCCCTCAATGCGTCTGTAGACGAAGCCAATAATCCAGTGTTGTTTGTACTCGCTGTACGGGAAAACGATGTTCTTTGACTCGGTTTCGGGATTCAGGAAACTTGTGTAGCTCCCAAGCGTGAAGGAAAACGAGGCGTTTTCCGAGCGTCGGTAGGTGGTCTTCACGTCCACGGCGATCTTGGCCGGGTCTTCTTCGCCGCGCATCAGCGTGAAATCGGGATAAAAGTTCTGTTGCTTGGGTTCCAGCAGGATCAAGTCGTGTTCTTCGGCGTATGCCGCCATTACCTGGCGCGTGACAATCTCGAACACTGCCCCGATGACTTTCGTATCAGAACCCAGTGGGTAAACACGGCCACGACGGTCCACCAAGCCGCAAACGCTGTATCCGTTACGCATGGACGCGAGTTTGGCGAGGACGAAGTCCTTCATCCGACGACCAGCGCCTCGGTCATCTTGTTTCGGAGGCTTTCGGTGGAACCGAGATGGTAGAAATGCTCGTGGGTTCTGATGTCGTAGCCGTCAAAAGATTCGTAGAGATTGTCGTTTCGCCGATACTTGTTTTCGGCCCACATGGAATACAGGAACGGGCACGGGAGTCCTTTCAAGAACAGTTCGAGATCGGTCGAATCAGTGTCCGTCCATTTGTTGAAATAGTCGGTAAATCTGCCCGCATAGGGAGGATCGGCATAAACGATATCCGCCGACGAGGCGCACTTCAACACCGTTCTCCAGTCCGCGCACACAAACTCCCAATCCTTTCCCGCCATTGTTTGAGCCGTCCATCCGACCTGATTGCATATCCGCGTGATGTACGACTGCCGGAATCTCTCCGGTTTGCGGCAAAAGGGTGTGTTGAATCCGCCCTTACCGTTGAAGCGCATCAGACCGTTGAAGCAGGAGCGGTTGAGGAACAGGAAATCGAGCGGTTCGTGTTGCTCGTTGAACCGGGCGCGTACACGGTAGTAATGTTCTGCGCCGTCGCGCCTGAGAAATTCAGCCTCCTTGTCGAGATACACCCTCGTCTTCTCCGCCGTGATTCGGCCGCGCTGAATATCCGAGTAAAGCCTGATGACATGCTCATTGGTATCGCCTGCCAGCGCCCGCTGAGGCGACAGATTGAACAACACCGCCCCAGACCCCAGAAACGGCTCGATCCATCTGCCCCGGCCCGACCACGACGAAGCGCTCTCCCAGATCAGCGGAACCAGCTTCGTCTTGATGCCCTGCGTTTTGATCGGCGGAGCTTTCGCTGAATACTTCCTCATGGCAATACAGCATACGAACGCTTGTTCCCGACCGCGCGCAGGTGGAGCCGGGTTTTCGTATCGTTCTCAATGTTGCGGACCGTGATACTTGCCATGACGCTGCCCTCCGTTCCTTCGACTTCTAAATTTTACGGACAATCGCTATGCAATCAAGATTTCGGCCATCATCCATTTTTCTACAAGATAGCCGTGCTCGGCTCAACGCTGATCGAGTTGGGTGGCTTCCATCATGATGTGGAAGATCACGTTCTGCTCGATCACGCCGCGCACGAGATCCGCGCCCGGGCCGACCGCATAGACCGCCACGTCTTCCCCGCCGTGGGTCTCCGAGCCGAGCGGCACCAGGGTCTGGGAGCGGAAGCTCTCGTGGGTGGTGTCGACGTGGCTCAGGTCTTCGTCGCGGCCGGGATTGGGGCCGTTGATGTAGCCGAGGGTCGTGTACGGCATACCATCGGCGGCGAGGTCCGGCTCTCCGTCGCCGCCGGCCACAACGCCGAGGATGGGATTGCCCCTGCCGGGATAGCCGGCGACGGTGAACACATGGCTGTGGTCGGCAGTGACGATGATCAGCGTTTCGGACAGATCGACCATTTCGTAGGCTGTACGCACCGCCTGGGCGAACTCAATGGTGTCTGTCAGCGCCCGGATGGGATTGATGTCGTGGTGGGCATGGTCGATGCGCGCGCCTTCGATGTTCAGATAGTATCCGTTGGGATTGCGTGAAAGCATCTCGATGGCCTTGGCGGTCATCTCTGACAGGCTCGGCTCCCCCGCAGCGTCGGTTTCGCGGTCGAGTTCGTACTCCATATGCGACCAGTCGAACAGGCCGAGCAGATGCGATGCTTTCTCAGGGTCAATCGCTGCGAACTGCTCCGCGTTCCAGATATAGGCGGCGTTTTCGTGGCGTTCGACCCATTCCCGAGTCAGGTCCCGGCCGTCGATACGGCGGCCCGGCCCGCCGTCTTCCGGGTCGGCGCCATCGCGATCCGGCAGGAAAGCGCCGCGGCCGCCGCCTAGCGCGACTTCAAGTCCGTCTGAGCCTTCCAGGTTGTCCGTGAACTCGATCAATTGCCGGGCAATATCGACGCAATCGCCCGGATCGGACAAGCCTGCGGCATCGGCGTCGGACTCGAAATTGCGTTCCATGATATGGGCGTAATTCGCCGCCGGCGTGGCATGGGTAAGCCGCGCCGTGCTGACGACGCCCGTGGCCAGGCCGCGCATTTCCGCGATTTCGAGAAAGGTAAGCAGTTCCGTCCCTTGCTGGGAAGCGCAGTCGCCGCGCAGCGCGGCATCGCTGACACTGATCAGTCCCGCCCTTGTCTTCACGCCCGTCACCATGGCGGTCATGGTCCCCGCCGAATCGGGCACCTGGGCATCGGTGTTATAAGTCTTGGCGAGGGCGAGATTGGGAAAAGTCTCGAAGAACAATTCGTTCTCCTCGCCGGTCTCGCCGCGCAATTGCCCTTCGAGGATGCGCGCGGCGGTTACCGTGGACACGCCCATGCCGTCGCCGACGAAGAGAATCACGTTTTTCGCCGTGGCGCCCTCCGCCGCGCGCAGGGCAAGATTGCGTTCGACCGCCGCGCGGCCCTCCTCGAACCAATCCCCCGGGGACTGCTGGGAAAGGGCCGCGAGCGGCAGAACGCCAAGCGTCAACATAGTACAAGCGATCAAACGCATGGTAGTTTCCTCAACAAGAAAGCATCGGGAAGGAGTCTAGCAACGAAATGCGGTAAATGTGTGAAATCGATTCCCGAAACCGGCACAGCGTGAGTCGCCTTCGGGCGGCAGCGGGTTCAGCGGGCGTGCGAGGGTGAGGCCCGGTCGGCAAAGCCGACAAAAAGCAAAGCTTTTTGAGGGCCGAACAGCTCGCCATGGATGGCGAGACTGGGGGTAGTCGAAGCCACTGAAGCCGCGCCAGGGATGGCATGCACCAATCAAATCGAAATCAACATCCCCAACGAGATTCTGCGACTACGCTTCGCTACACGCAGAATGACGACGTTTAGGCCCGCCCGAAGGCGACGGATCGAAGCCACCACTCCCAATCAGGCAGCCTGGACTTCCGACGATTGCACCAGTTGCTTGAACTGCCGGGGTACGGAGACCATCTGGTGCTTGTCGAAATCGAACAGTACGACGCCCATCTTGGCCACGCAGACCACCGAATCGAGCGCGCTGTTGGTGACCCGCAGGCAGATGTCGACGCCGTAGCGGTTCACCTTGCCGACGCCGACATCGATGATCAGCACGTCGTTGGCGAAGGACTCGGAGCGGAAATCGACCAAGAGGTCGGTCACGACCATACCGAGCCCGAAGATGTCTTCCTCGGTGAAACCGAGATTTGCCAGATATTGCAGCCGCGCCTCGTGAAGAATCTCGACCATCGACAGACTGTCGAGGTGTTTCGCGTAATTCAGGTCGCTGAGACCCACGCTTCTTTCCATTCTGAAGGTGAATTCTTCCGGAAGGCTGAGCTTGATACGGGGCATGATGGATACTCCATGGCTTTAGTGGATATTGCTCTTCCATGAACTGCTTCTCGTGAGACAACGCACGACCGATTTGGTTCAATCCAATTCGGTTCGGCGGTTGCCTGAACCGGTCAATCTACTTAGCATTACGTCCCTGCGTCAATACTGAACCGACTTTGGGAGGAAAAAACTCATGCAATTCTCGGTCACGCCGGAATCCATCACGGAAATTCCGGCCGATTGTCTTGTGGTTCCGGTCTGGAAAGACGGCGGACTGGGCGAGGAAGCGAGCGCGCTTGACGCGGCCGATTCCGGGGCTCTTGGCCGAATCGCCGCTAGTGGGGACTACCTCTGGGACATCGGCGATGCGCATTTGCTGCATGGCCCGGAAGGCTGCGCCGCGGGCCGCATTCTACTTGCCGGCGCGGGCGCCCCGGAGGATTTCGGCGCCATGGAAGCCGCGAAATACCTGGCCGGCAACGCCCGGTTCGTGCTGGCCCGGAACATGCCGCAAGTCCACTTCGCGCTTGCGGACCTCGAGGCGAACAGACCCGATGCGCAATGGCTGGCGGCCAGGCTGGCGCAGGAAGCCGAAGTCGCCGCTTATCGCTACACGACTACCAAGGCAAGCACGAAACGTGAAGCCGTGCTCGAAAGCGTAACGACGCCGGCGCTCGCGGACGAACTCGAACAGGCGTTACGCAAAGGCCAGGCCATCGGCAGGGGCATGAACCGCGCCCGCGAACTCGGCAACCTGCCCGGAAACATCTGCACACCGGAATATCTCGCTTCTCATGCCAGGGAACTGGCCGATGGTTCCGGCAAGCTCAGCGTTGACGTGCTGGACGAGGCGCAAATGCGGGAACTGGGAATGGGCAGCCTGCTTTCGGTCGCCGCCGGCTCGGTCGAAGAAGCCCGGTTGATCGTGTTGCACTATCGTGGCGCGCGTGAAGCGCGCGGGAAGGGCGCGGGCGATGACGGCAAACCCGTAGTGCTCGTCGGCAAGGGCATTACTTTCGATACCGGCGGCATCAGCCTGAAACCGGGGCTCGCCATGGACGAAATGAAGTTCGACATGTGCGGCGCGGCCAGTGTGCTCGGCACGGTCGCCGCCGTAGCCGAACTGCAATTGCCGATCAATCTCATCGGCATGGTCGCGGCGGCCGAGAACATGCCCGGCGGCAAGGCGACCAAGCCGGGCGACATCGTCACGAGCATGTCGGGCAAGACCATCGAAATTCTCAATACCGACGCCGAAGGCCGCCTCGTGCTATGCGACGCGCTAACATACGCCGAACGCTTCGAACCGGCCTGCGTCATCGACATCGCCACCTTGACCGGCGCGGCCGTCGCCGCTTTCGGCAATCACGCCAACGTCATGCTCGGCAACGACCAGGCATTGATGGACCGGCTGCTGCAATGCGGCCTCGATAGTCTCGACCGCGCCTGGCAGCTTCCGCTCTGGGACGAATACCAGAAGCAGCTCGACAGCAATTTCGCCGACATGGCCAACATCGGCGGCAAGCTCGCGGGAACGATCACCGCCGCCTGCTTCCTTTCGCGTTACACGGAGAATTTTTCCTGGGCCCATCTCGACATCGCCGGCAGCGCCTGGCATTCCGAGGGCGCCAAGAAAGGCGCAACCGGCCGCCCGGTGCCCCTGCTGATGGAATTTTTGCTGAATCTCCCGGAAAAGGACTGAAATGGACAAGACCTTCAAACCGCCGGAGCTCGAGGACCGCTGGTATCGCGCATGGGAGGACGCCGGCTATTTCGCCCCGCGGGGCAACGGCGAACCCTACAGCATCGCGATTCCGCCGCCGAACGTCACCGGCAGGCTGCACATGGGCCACGGCTTCCAGCTTGCCATCATGGACGCCCTGATTCGCTATCACCGCATGCTCGGCCGCGACACGCTCTGGCAGATCGGCACCGACCACGCCGGCATCGCAACCCAAATGGTCGTTGAACGGCAATTGAACGCCGAAGGAGTCAGCCGGGAAGAGATCGGACGCGAGCGATTCGTCGAGCGCGTCTGGGACTGGAAGGAGGAGTACGGCGGCATCATTACCAGCCAGTTGCGCCGCATGGGTTCTTCGCTCGACTGGTCGCGCGAGCGATTCACCATGGATCCCGACCTGTCGGCCCTGGTCGAACGGGTATTCATCGAATTGTACCGGGAGGGTCTGATCTACCGCGGCCGGCGCCTGGTCAACTGGGACCCTGAACTGTTGACCGCGGTCTCGGACCTTGAAGTCATCTCGGAGGAGGAAACCGGCTCGCTGTGGCACCTGCGCTATGCTCTCCTTGACGGGAGCGCGGACAGTGGCGGGAGCCGCGGCGGCTTGACCCATGTCACCGTCGCCACCACGCGCCCGGAAACCATGCTCGGCGATACCGCGGTCGCGGTGCATCCGGAAGACCCGCGCTACAAGGGGCTGGTCGGCAGGATGCTCGAATTGCCGTTATGCGACCGGCAGATTCCGATCATCGCCGATGAGTACGTCGATCCGGAATTCGGCAGCGGCTGCGTCAAGATCACTCCGGCCCACGATTTCAACGACTATGAAATCGGCCTGCGCCACGATTTGCCGATGATCAACGTACTCACGCGCGACGCGCGCATCAGCGATGAAGCTCCCGAGCGCTATCGCGGCATGGACCGCTTCGAGGCGCGCAAGCTGGTCGTTGCGGATCTCGAACAGGCGGGTCTGGTCGACAAGATCGAGGCGCACAAGATGAAAGTGCCGCGCGGCGACCGCAGCGGCGTCGTCATCGAGCCCTTTCTGACGCGGCAATGGTACGTGGCGATAGACGAACTCGCGAAGCCTGCGATCAAGGCGGTGGAAGACGGCGAAATCGAATTCGTGCCGCGCAACTGGGAAAACACCTACTTCGCCTGGATGCGCAATATCCAGGACTGGTGCATCAGCCGCCAGCTCTGGTGGGGCCACCGCATTCCCGCCTGGTACGACGAGCAGGACAATGTCTACGTCGGCGGCAGCGAGGCCGAGGTAAGGCGCGAACACGGACTGCCGGAAGATCTCGCCCTGCGCCGGGACGAAGACGTGCTCGACACCTGGTTTTCCTCCGCCTTGTGGACCTTCTCCACCCTGGACTGGACCCAAGACCTCGATAAAGAGCACAGGGAGAAGAAGCAGCGTGAATATTTCGACCGCTTCCATCCCACCAGCGTGCTCGTGACCGGCTTCGACATCATCTTCTTCTGGGTCGCGCGCATGATCATGATGACCCTGAAATTCACCGGCGAGATTCCGTTCCGCAAGGTCTACATCACCGGCCTCGTGCGCGACGAACGCGGCCGGAAGATGTCCAAGTCCAAGGGCAACATCCTCGACCCGATCGACCTGATCGACGGCATCTCCCTGCCCGACCTCATCGCCAAGCGCACCGCCGGCATGATGCAGCCGCATCTGCGTGAAAAGCTCGAAGCGTACACGCGCGAATCCTTCCCCAAGGGCATTCCCGGCTATGGCGCGGATTCGCTGCGATTCACTTTCTATTCGCTCGCCTCGACCGGCCGCGACATCAAGTTCGACATCGGCCGCATGGAAGGCTTCCGCAATTTCTGCAACAAGATCTGGAACGCCGCCCGTTACGTGTTGATGAACACTGAAGGCAAACCGGTTGCGGAAAGCATCGCGCCAGCCGATTGCACCGTGGCGGATCGCTGGATCATGGACCGATTCGAGGCCGCCGCCGAGGATGTCCGCCAGGCCATGGAGCAATATCGCTTCGACAACGCCTCGCGCAGCCTCTACGAATTCATCTGGAACGAATTCTGCGACTGGTACCTGGAACTTTCCAAGCCGGTGCTATGGAACGAGATTGAGGCTCCGGCCGCCGCGGCCGCGAGCCGGCGGGTATTGCTGACCGTACTCGAACGCTCGCTGCGCCTGCTGCACCCCTTCATGCCTTTCATCACCGAGGAAATCTGGCAGCGAATCGCGCCACTGCTCGAAATCGAGGGCGACAGCATCATGTTGCAACCCTGGCCCGAGCCCACGGGCGCCGCGCCCGATGCCCGGGCCGCCGCGGATATCGAATGGCTCAAGCGGATCGTCACCGCGGTGCGCAATATCCGCGGCGAAATGGATATCTCGCCCGCGCGGCAGGCGCCGGTGCTGCTGCGCTGCCGGGACGGCGAAGACGAAGCCGCCGGCAAGGCGCGGCTGGCGCAATATCGCCGCTATCTCATGCAACTGGCGAAACTCGAATCGATCGAATGGCTGGAAGGCGAAGCGCCCCCCGCCGCGACTTCGATCCAGTCGGACACGGAAGTGTTGATACCCCTTGCCGGGCTGATCGATGTCGACGCGGAGAAATCGCGGCTCGACCGGGAAATCGACAAGCTCGCCAAAGGTTTGCGCTCGGTGCAGGCCAAGCTCGGCAATCCCGGCTTCATCTCCAACGCTCCCGAAAAGGTCGTTGCGGAAGTGCGCGAACGCGAAGCCGAGATGTCGACTTCGATAGCCGCCTTGCAGGCGAAACGATCATGCCTGGAAGAACTGACGCGATAGTGCGCCCTTACGGCAATTCTAAAAGTGTTTCGGGCAGGAGGGCTTGACTTCCCTGAACTCCCTCAGACCTTCCGCAAGCTAAAGAATGGCAATTATATACTTGAGTACCCATTTTCAGGATTAACTTATTGATTTATATAAGAATTTTCCTGTAAATTTTCTTATACAAGAAATAATCAAGGAAACTTCAATAAAAACAACAGGTTAACCACCAATTTTGGTACTCAGATATATAATTCCCTAAAGAATGTAGCAAGGGTACCGATAAATCGGGCATTCAGCCTGACGGGAGGAATGCAATCCGGCAGGGCCAGAATTCGCTTCGATTCTTAGGAGGGCCGGCTGGTGGGTGTACTCAATTGCGCGGTAGGCTCTGCATCGCCAACCTTCGTAGACGTGTTCGCTGGTTGTGGCGGCCTCAGTCTCGGACTCAAACGCGCTGGCTGGAACGGACTGTTTGCCATTGAGAAAGATGCGTTTGCATTCGAAACGCTATCACAAAACTTCGATCCAAATCACGACCGCCTCTCCTTCATGTGGCCGGAGTCTATCGAAAAGAGACCGTGGGACATCCACGACCTGATTTCAAATTGCGCAGATGAACTCGATGATCTATCTGGACAAGTTGATCTCCTGGCAGGCGGGCCGCCCTGCCAAGGGTTCTCCGCAGCCGGACGGAGACGTCTTGAAGACCCAAGAAATAAGCTGTTCGAGGCATACCTGGAATTGGTAGAAATCCTGCAACCAAGGATGGTTCTTATTGAGAACGTCAGAGGTTTTACTTCAGATTTCAAGATCAAGGAGAGTGACCAAACCAAGAATTTCTCAAGCACTTTACAGAGTGAGCTGGGGAGTAGCTTTGACGTAACTAGCAAGATCATTCAATCTCGCGACTACGGGCTGCCACAGACTCGGCCCCGATTTTTCTTGGTAGGCGTAAGAAAAGAGATTGGCGTAGCAGAAAAACTATCTTCCTTCTTTTACGAACTGGAACAACAATCAGAAGCCTTTTTGCGAGCACGAAACCTTCCTCTGCGACCAACCTCAAGCGACGCAATTAGCGATCTCGAAATCTCTCGAAACGGGACTGCTCCGAGCATCGAAAGTAAAGGATTCAACGCAATAGCGTATCGCTCACCGCTAACTTCCTACCAGAAAGCAATGCGCGATGGGTGCGAAAATCCTCCCGGAGATACTAGATTGGCTCGTCATCGGCCACACATTCGAAAAAGATTTGCCGAGATTATTAAACACTCTAAAAATGAGAATCGGCTAAATGTCACTATTTCCGTGAAAACAAGAAAAAAGTATGGCCTCAAGAAAACAGCCATTAGAGTCCTCGATCCCGATGACCGATCACCCACCATAACGAGTCTTCCCGATGACTTGTTGCACTACTCTGAGCCGCGAACTCTCACTGTACGTGAAACTGCCAGACTGCAGTCGTTTCCCGATTGGTTCGCATTCAAGGGGAGTTATACGACCGGAGGCCATCGCCGCAGAGTAGAAGTTCCACGTTTTACGCAAGTCGCGAACGCTGTACCTCCTTTGCTGGCTGAACAGCTAGGCAATCAACTATTGAAGTATTTGCGAACCATACGCGCCACTTGACGGATTGACGGACCACGCTACGTCTG
>JANQSV010000337.1 GCA_028279115.1 Pseudomonadales bacterium | reverse complement strand
CCGCCACCCGGTGGCCGATGTACAACAGACCCGCGTGAAAGGCATCCCAACGTTCGCCAACCGCCTCGCCGCGCCAGTACAACTCGCCTTCGAAGTTGTCGTTGAGCCCGCAGACGATGCGCATCAGGGTGGTCTTGCCCGAACCGTTGCCACCCTTGACCTGCAGCGCCTGGCCGGAATCGAGGGAAAATTCGAGGTCGCGGAACAGCAACCGCCCGCCCCGTTCGCAGGTAAGCGCGCGGACCTCAAGCAAGGGGCTTGCGTCCTGGGAACTCTCGGTCACTGTCTGCCGTTCCGGTGGAAGGGTTCGGGGAATTATAGCGGACCCGGTTCGACCGGGGTCGATGTCAACCCCGCTGGCGTCAACTCCATTCGGACATTCTTGAGCGCAGCCGCAAGGCCGCGAGGCTGTGAATCTGGCTGACCCGGGATTCGCTGACGCCGATGATCTCGCCGATTTCCTTCAGATTGAGTTCTTCGTCGTAATACAGCGACAGCACGAGTTTCTCGCGCTCCGGCAAGGCATCGATGGCCCGCGTCAGATCCCGCTGGAAACGGCTGTGCTGCAAGTTGTCCAGGGGGTCGGGCAAATCGCTGTCGAGCGTATCGAGCACCGGGTCGGCGCTTTCGCTGATTTCATCGAAACTGAACAGCCGCGTGCCGGTGGCGTCCTGCAGAATGCGATAGTAGGCATCCAGATCGATCTTCAGTTCTGCGGCGATTTCCTTGTCGGTGGCATGGCGACCGGTACGCGCTTCGACCTCCTTGATCGCCTTCGACACATCGCGGGACTTGCGATGCACCGAACGCGGAGTCCAGTCGCCCTTGCGGACTTCGTCGAGCATGGCGCCCTGAATACGGATGCCGGCATAGGTTTCGAAACTGGCGCCCTTGGTCTTGTCGTACTTGCTGGCCGCGTCAAGCAGGCCGATCATGCCGGATTGCACCAGATCGTCGAGTTGCACATTGGCCGGCATTCTGGCGAGCAAATGGCGCGCGATGCGGTTTACCAGCGGCGCATGTTTCTCCACCGTCTCCCGAGCCCATTCCCCGCTCTCTACTTTTTCCGCCGCGTTGCTTTTTATCAAACCCATGTTGCCGAACTCATGATTCCCTGTCGTCCTTTTCCGGTTTCGCATCGTTCTTGCCGCGCAATGCTAAACTTCTTCGGCTGCCTGTCGATGTATGGATTAGTCGTCGCTTGTTGCTTGTCGATCAGGTGCGCCGCAATCAGAGCAAACCCGACAAACCAATACAAGCAAGAACCGTTCCAGTTCGACGGTTCACGTGTGATCACAAGAAAAAGTTAATGTGCTCAGTTGATTAGAGAAGAAAATCAAGATTGGGCAGCAATCTTCACGCAGTCAGTTTCTTGACGCTTCGGGCAAGGGCGTCAATTTTTTGCCTGCCCGCCATTTACATGCAGTGACGCCGCTCAAGCTTTGGGCAAGGTAACTCCCTTCTGACCCATGTATTTGCCGCCGCGTTCGCGATAAGTCGTTTCGCAACGCTCGTCGCTTTCGAAAAACAGCATCTGGGCGGCGCCTTCGCCGGCGTAGATCTTGGCCGGCAGCGGCGTGGTGTTCGAAAACTCCAGGGTGACGTGCCCCTCCCATTCCGGCTCGAGCGGCGTGACGTTGACGATGATGCCGCAACGGGCATAGGTCGACTTGCCGAGGCAGACGGTCAGCACGTTGGCGGGAATGCGAAAATATTCCACGGTGCGCGCAAGGGCGAAGGAATTCGGCGGAATGATGCAGGACGGTTCTTCAATGCTGACGAAACTGGTTTCGCCGAAATTCTTCGGGTCCACCACGGCGGTCGTA
>JANQSV010000335.1 GCA_028279115.1 Pseudomonadales bacterium | reverse complement strand
CCGCCACCGCCAGGGCGAATTGGTCGATGCCGCCGGACCACGGCGCCGCCATCGTGCAAGCGATCATGGAAGACCCCGGATTGCGCGCGGACTGGGAACGGGAACTGGCGGAGGTGCGCGAACGCATCAACGGCCTGCGCGCCGCCTTCGTGCGCGAATTGGCCGCTGCCGGCGTCGAGCGGGATTTCGGTTTCATCGAGCGTGAGAAAGGCATGTTCTCCTTTCTCGGCGTTACGCAGGAGCAGGCCGAATCGCTGGTCAGTGACTACAGCATCTACCTGGTAAAGTCGGGCCGTATCAACATCGCCGGCATCAACCGGGCGAATATCGGCTATCTCGCGCGGAGTCTTGCCGAATTGCTAGGAAACTGAACCCGGGTCCGCGCCGGGATCTGAAAGAGGAATGGTGCGGGCCGGGGTCTGGCAGTTCCAGCAGACCGCGAAAGCCGCGTCGTTTCTTTCCCGGCATTTCGAGCAGCGCCAGTCGGGGCGGTCGTCGTCTTCGCCGTACAGATATTCGTCGACGATATCGAGCGCTTCTTCGTAATCCGCGGGGCTCGTCACCCAGACTTCCGGCATTACCTCGACGAAGGGCACTTCGCCGAAAGCCGAGGACATGTCGGCGTTTTTTACTACGCAGTCAATACCGGCCACTTCCAGCAGGTTTTTGACTTGCCAGGCATCGATGGCGATTTCCGAACTGAAAACTCTCTTCATAAACAATCAGTTATCATTCAGCGCAACAGTTGACGCGGACGCAGGCCGCAAACGTATAGCGAAAGCAGATAGGCCAGCAAGCCGCCCAGGACGAGCACGGCAAGTTGGCCGACCTTGGCGAGGATCGTCCATTCCATCCATTCCTCCCATTGCCCCGCCAGGCTGAGCAACACCAGGACCATGACCGCGTTGGCCGCCAGCATCTGCAGCAGCAGACGCCCCCAGCCCGGTTGAAACCGGAACACACCGTCGCGCCGCAGTCCGCGCAGCAGCAGGCTCGCGTTGAGCACCGCAGCCAGGCTTGTCGCCAGCGCCAGACCAACATGGGCGAAGCCGGACAGGTAGAAACCCACATTGAGCGCCATGTTGACGGTCATGGCGATGACGCCGATCCGCACCGGCGTACTCGTATTCTGCCGCGCGTAAAATCCCGGCGCGAAGATCTTCACCGCCATGAACGCCGCCAGACCGATCGCGTAGGCTCTCAGGCTGGCGGCCGAGCGCTCGACGTCGAAAGCGGTGAAATTCTCGTTCTGGAACAAGGTGACGAGCAAGGGTTCGGCGATCAGGATCAGCGCCAGCGTAGCGGGCAAGGCGATCAGGCAGACGAGCCGGAAAGCCCAGTCGAGCGTGGCCGAGAACTCGTCCATGGATTGACTGGCGTGCTTGCGCGACAGGCTCGGCAGCACGACGATCGCGATGGCGATGCCGAAGGTGCCCAGAGGCAACTCCATCAGGCGGTCGGAATAGTACAGCCAGGAAACGCTGCCGGTGACGAGCAGCGAGGCGATGACGGTATCGAGCAGCAGGTTGATCTGGCTTACTGAAACGCCGAACAGCGCCGGCAGCATCAACCGCTTGATGCTCCTCACGCCTTCATGACCGCGCCGCAGCCTGGGCACGGGCAGCAGGCGGATATGCATGAGAAAGGGCAACTGGAACAGTAATTGCGCGACGCCGGCGATCAATACGCCCCAGGCCAGGGCCAGCGCCGGCTCGCCCAGATACGGAGCGAGCAGGAAGGAACAGCCGATCAGCGACAGGTTGAGCATGGCCGGGGTAATCGCGGGCCCGGCGAAGTAACCGTAACTGTTCAGCACCGCCCCGCACATCGCCGTCATCGAGATCAGCAGCAGATAGGGAAAGGTGATGCGGAACATCTGCACGAAGGTGTCGAACTTGTAGGGTTCGTCGATGAATCCGTACGCGACGACCGTCGCCAGCAAAGGTGCGGCGATCACGATCAGCACGGTCACGATCGCAAGCAGGCTTCCCAGCGAGGCGGTCACCGCGTTCACCAGGTCCTGCACCTCGGCGTGACTGCGCCGGGTGCGATATTCCGAAAGCACCGGCACGAAAGCCTGGTTGAAGGCGCCTTCGGCGAACAGGCGGCGCATGAAATTTGGAATCTTGTTGGCGAGAAAGAAAGCGTCCACGCCTTCGCCCGCGCCGAACAGGCGGGCGATCACGACATCGCGCACCAGACCGAGCACCCGGGAAACCATCGTCATCGAGCCGGTCACGCCGCTGGATTTCAGCAGTCCCTCGTCGCTGGCGGGCGTTTCCCCGGCACTGGTCGGGTTGGCGTCAATCTGGTTCACGGGTCGGCGGGATTATGGGTTGGTGGGCTTATTGACACAAGCGGGCTAAAGCGGCATAGTGTCGCACTTTTTTCAGGGTTGATCGAATCAAGGAAGTTCCGATGAATCGGCGCTTCCGTGCGGCGCATGGAAGCGCCGCCGGATACAATGTCGCAAGGCGTTATATCCGGGAGCAAAACAAAACCACGCTTTTGGTTTGCGTTAATGAACAATTCCATGGATGGAATTGTTCAGAGTAAATTCAAGTTCCGAGACGGAGGAGAACTCCTTGGCAAATTCCCCCCAAGCGCGCAAGCGCGCCCGGCAAAACGAAAAGCGGCGCCGCCATAACGCGTCCTTTCGTTCCATGGTTCGCACCTATATCAAGAAGGTGAGAGCGGCGATCGACGACAAAGACCACAAGGTCGCCACCGAAGCTTACCAGGCCGCCGTTCCCGTCATCGACCGCATGGCCGACAAGGGCATTATCCACAAGAACAAGGCCGCTCGGCACAAGAGCCGGCTGAACGCGGCCGTCAAGGCGCTGCAATAGCAGCGGAGATTCGGCGCGAAGTCGCGGAATCTCGTCGGCGTTGGCGCCTCGACTCGTTACTCCGTGAGCACCAGGTTATCCCGGTGGATGATCTCCTCTTCGCCGGCGTAGCCCAGCAATTCGGCGATGCGGTCGCTGTCCCGGCCGAGCAGCCGCGCGACTTCGCCGTTATTGTAATTGACCATGCCCCGGGCGATTTCCCGGCCTGATTCGTCAAGGCAGGCGACGACTTCCCCACGCTGATATTTGCCGCTTGTCGCGGTAACACCCACCGCCAGCAGACTTCTGCCCTGCCCGCGCAGGACCGAAACCGCACCTTGGTCGAGCATTAAAGTGCCTTTCAAGGTCAATTGACCCGCCAGCCATTGTTTTTTCGCGGTGACGGGTTCGCGATCCGCGCGCAGCCAGGTGCCGAGTTCTTCGCCGGTTCGCAATTTCAGCAACAGGTCCGGTTCGCGTCCATTGGCGATGATCGTGTGCGTGCCGGAACGCGCCGCCAGCCGCGCCGCCGACAACTTGGTGATCATGCCGCCGCGGCCGAGACTGCCGCCGGTTCCCGCGAGGCGCTCAAGATCCGCATCGCCGGCGTTCCCGCTCCGAACCAGCGTAGCTTCGGCGTTCTTGCGCGGGTCGGCGCTGAACAGCCCGTCCTGGTCGGTCAGGATCACCATTACGTCGGCATTGATCAGATTGGAAACCAGCGCCGCGAGATTGTCGTTGTCGCCGAGGCAAAGCTCGTCGGTCGCCACGCTGTCGTTCTCGTTGACGATGGGAACGGCGGCCAGGTCGAGCAAGGAAGACAGTGTTGAACGGGCGTTGAGGTAGCGGGTGCGGTCCGACAGGTCTTCGTGGCTGAGGAGAATCTGGGCGGCGTGCGCGCCATGCCCGGAAAAACAGCTTTCCCAAGCCTGGATCACTCCCATCTGACCCACCGCCGCTGCCGCCGCCTGCAGCCGCACTTCCCGGGGCATGGCTTTCAATCCGAGCCGGGTGGCGCCTTCCGCCACCGCGCCTGAAGAAACCACCACGAGCCGCAGGCCCTGCCCGCGCATCTTCACGATCTGCGCGGCCCAGCCGGCGATGGCGTCGCGGTCGAGTCCCATGCCCTCGTTGGTCAATAGCGAACTGCCGATCTTGACCACCCAGGTCCGGCAGGCGGCGATTCCCTCACGCACGATTCGAATTCCTTGTCCTGCCGCGCCCGAATTCGAGCGCCAGTTCCCGTTCCATTCCCCGTTGTTCGCGGGCGTAGTCCGCATCCTCGCGCAATCGTTCGCGATGCGACTCGATGGCCTGCATGAGCGCTTCGCAAAGCTGCCGGCAGCCCGCGCCGGTGATGGCCGAAATATGGTGCATCCCGCCCTGCCAGTCCAGTTCCCGCCGCAACCGCGTCTCAAGTTCGGCAAGCGCGTCGTCGGACAACAGGTCCACCTTGGAAAGTACGAGCCAGCGCTCCCGGGCGGCGAGCGTTTTACTGAATTTTTCGAGTTCCGCCACGATGGACAATGCGTTGGCCGCCGGATCGCTTCCGTCCGCGGGCATTACATCGACCAGGTGCAACAGCAGCCGCGTGCGGGACAAGTGCTTAAGAAACCGGAAACCAAGTCCCGCGCCGTCCGCCGCGCCCTCGATCAGGCCCGGCATATCGGCCATGACGAAACTGCGTTCGGGGCCCAGCCGGACGACGCCCAGATTGGGAATCAGGGTCGTAAAGGGATAATCGGCCACTTTCGGCCGCGCCGCGGACACTGCCCGGATCAGGGTGCTCTTGCCCGCGTTCGGCAGCCCGAGCAAACCGGCGTCGGCGACAAGACTCAATTGCAATTGCAGTCCTCGCGCCTCGCCCGCCTCGCCGTTGGTGGTCTTGCGCGGCGCGCGGTTGGTGCTCGATTTGAATCGGGTGTTGCCGAGGCCGGGACTGCCGCCCTTCGCCACCATCACCGGATATCCAGGCTCGCGGAGATCGGAGATCAGTTCGCCGGTTTCCGCGTCGATGACGCTGGTGCCGGGCGGCACGTCGATCGTAAGATCCTCGCCGCTCGCCCCGGTGCGATTGCGACCGGCGCCGGGCCGACCGGATTCGGCCCGGTAGCGAGGCTGGAAGCGAAAATCCACCAGGGTATTGAGCGCGGGATCGGCGCGCATGAACACGCTGCCGCCGGCGCCGCCGTCACCGCCGTCGGGTCCGCCGAATTCGATGTATTTTTCCCGGCGGAAACTGAGACAGCCATTGCCGCCCTTGCCGGCTTCCACGCTGATTTCCGCCTCGTCTACAAATTTCACCGCGCTGACTCCGGTTCAAGACGCAGGAACGGCGCATGCCTCACCCGGTGCATGTCGCATTTGTTGAGAATTGGGTTCGCGGCCGCGCCGCGGAAAGATTTTACGACCGTCAGGCAGGGTTGACCACGTTGACGAACTTGCGCTTGTTCGGGCCTTTCACGGTGAACTCGACGACGCCGTCCGCTTTCGCGTATAGCGTATAATCCCTGCCGCAGCCGACCTGGTAACCGGGATGGAAGCTGGCGCCGCGCTGGCGCACGATGATATTGCCGGCTTTCACGGCCTGGCCACCGAAGAGTTTGACTCCGAGTCGCTTGGATATCGAATCGCGACCGTTATTGCTGCTGCCGCCTGCTTTCTTGTGTGCCATATCCGTACCTCAAGCCTTGATGCCGGTGATCTTCACCTCGGTGAACCACTGGCGATGTCCCATCTGCTTGCGATGATGCTTGCGCCGATTGAACTTGACGATGCGGATTTTCTCGCCGCGGCCCTGGTTCAGCACTTCGGCTTCCACGGAACTGCCTTCAACGTAAGGCTGGCCGACTTTTACTTCGGCGCCCTCGCCTATCATCAGCACCTTGTCGAAGGTGACGGTGGCGCCGACTTCGAGTTCAAGCTTTTCGAGCCGCAGCACTTCGCCTTCGC
>JANQSV010000308.1 GCA_028279115.1 Pseudomonadales bacterium | reverse complement strand
AACAGCGATACGGTTTACGAGCCAATGACGGGCAACCTGTTCGCCAGCGTGTCCAACCTGATGTTCTCGATCATCGCCGGCGGCGCTTCGCGAACCTCGGCCTTTCTGGACAACGAGCCGTTGCGCAAATTGCTGAAACGCAAGCTCGAACTCGACAAGATCCAGCGCAATATCGACCGCGGCTTGCTCGACGCCCTCGGTATCACCGCATCGGCCTATGGCACCGGCGCATCGGTTTCCTTCTACCAAGCCGTGAAGGGAACCGAGGATTGGACCGGACCGCATCGTATCGGTCGACGCTGCAAGCTCGGCATAAAACATCTGATGGCGTCCTGCGCGATTCCCTTGCTGTTCCCGGCGGTTTCGATCGAAGGCCAGTATTATTGCGACGGCGCCGTGCGGCAGGTGTCGCCGGCCAGTCCGGCCTTGCGGCTCGGCGCGCGGCGGCTGTTCGTGATCGGCGTCAGCGGCAACCGCAGCAAGGCCGGCAGCGACGAAAGCCTGACCGAGGAGCCGTCGAGCTACCAGGTGCTCGGCCACATCATGAACGGCGCCTTTGTCGACACCTTGGAGAACGACCTGGACGTGCTCAAGCGCATGAACCGGATAGTTAAGCGCCGCCAAAGCGACCCGAGGTGGAAATCAGGGAACAGAAACGACCCGGTCGAGTTTCTGGAAATCTCTCCCAGTGAACGCGTCGACCGACTCGCCGTCGACTATTACGGCGAATTACCCAAAGGCATGGCGCGTTACATCAAGCAGGACAGTTCGAGCACCATGCTCAGTCTGATACTGTTCGAACAAGGCTATTGCAATCGGCTTGCCGATCTCGGCTTCCACGACGCCATGGCCAAGGAAGACGAGATTCGCGAGTTTCTGGAGGTCTAGGCTTCCGGCCGCATGCAGATGCCGGTTCCAGCGAGGCCGCAATAGCCGAAGGGATTCTTCGCCAGATATTGCTGGTGATAATCTTCAGCGTAATAAAACTGCTCCAGCGCCTTGATTTCTGTGGTAATCACCGGAAAGTCGCGTTGCCTGAGCAACTCCTCGCAACGTTCCAGGCTGGCCTTGGCGGCTTTGCCCTGCTCGGCGGATACGGTATATATCGCAGAACGATATTGTGTGCCTCGGTCATTGCCCTGGCGCATGCCTTGGGTTGGATTGTGGTTTTCCCAGAACTCGGCGAGCAATCGATCATAGCTGATTTGCGCGGGATCGAACCAGATCAGCACCACTTCGGCATGACCAGTCATGCCGCCACAAACATCTTCGTAGCCGGGGTCGGCGGCAACGCCCCCGGCATAACCAACCGCGGTGCTGTAAACACCCGGCAATTGCCAGAACAGGCGTTCCGCGCCCCAGAAGCAGCCCAGGCCAAAGATTGCCCTTTCAAGCCCCTCGGGCATCGGCTCGCAGATGCGGTTGCCGTTCACAAAATGGAAGGGATCAAACTTGTGCATAATTGAATCAAATTGTGCGATAGCGCATGATAACGCACTCGTTGAACTGTCTCACATGAACTTTCCAGGCATTTCATGAGTTCCGCCTTGCTGGAAAATTACGGCGTACGCGATCTGGCATTGTCGCATGGCGCCGGTTCTTATGTCTGGTGCGGGGCTGGCAGGAAATATCTCGATTTCGCTCAGGGAATCGCCGTCAACAGTCTTGGCCACTGCCATCCGCACCTCGTCGAGGCGTTGACGGCCCAGGCCGGCGCACTCTGGCACACTTCCAACCTGTTCCGCATCCCCGCCTCCGAGCGGCTGGCGGAAAAATTGACCGGACTGTGTTTCGCGGATCGGGCTTTTTTCTGCAATTCCGGCGCCGAAGCCGTCGAATGCGGCTTCAAAATGATGCGCCGCTACCACTACACCAAAGAGGACACCCATCGCGCCCCCGGAAGAGGCACTCATGCCGCCGCTGCCGCTGAAGGCGCTGAAGGAGGCGCTGAAGGGGACACCCACCGGAGTCACACAAGAGGGGACACCCATCGCAAGCGCATCATCGGGCTCAGCGATTCCTTCCATGGCCGCACCCTGGCAACGATCGCCGCAGCGGCCAACAGCGCTCATTGCGAAGGCTTCCTCGCCGGCGACGCTGGCTTCGACCAGGTCGAGTTCGGCAACATCGACGCCCTGGCCGCGGCGATCAGCGAGGAAACCGCCGGCGTGATTCTCGAGCCCGTGCAGGGCGAAGGCGGCATCCGCCCTATCGATCCGGATTACCTGAAGCAAGTCAGGCAGTTATGCGACGAAAACAACATCTTGCTGATGTTCGATGAAGTGCAATGCGGCGTCGGCCGCACGGGTACTTTCTACGCCCACCAGCAACTTGGCGCGGAACCCGACATCCTCGCTTCCGCCAAGGGTCTCGGCGGCGGCTTCCCCGTCGGCGCCTGCCTGGCGCGCGAAGCGGTCGCGGCCCCCATGATCGCGGGCAGCCATGGCAGCACTTTCGGCGGCAACCCACTAGCGATGTCGGTCGCCAACGCCGTGGTGGACGAAATCAGCAGCTCGGATTTCCTCAAACAGGTGCGCGCCAGTGGCGACCGGTTCATGCAAGCGCTGTGCGACATGCAAGTCGCCAATCCCGGCATCGTCGCCGGAGTTTCCGGGCTCGGCCTGATGATCGGCGTCTTCCTGCATGTCGATGCGGGCCGTTTTATCGCGCAATTGCGCGAGGAAGGACTGCTCGTGGTCAAGGGCGGCAACAACAG
>JANQSV010000246.1 GCA_028279115.1 Pseudomonadales bacterium | reverse complement strand
GCGCCCACGACGCTCCAGTACACGGGCTTGTAGCCGCGCACGAGATGGCCGTTGGCGACGACCCGCGCCAGGGCGCGCACGATGTCGGCTTCGGTCTTGAAATTCATGGTGAGATAGGGATTTTCCCAATCTCCGAGCACTCCCATGCGGATGAAGCCCGCCTTCTGTATTTCGATCTGGCCGGCGGCGTACTCGCGGCAGGCGCGGCGGAACTCGGCATGGCTGATCTTCTGCCCCGCCTTGCCCTTTTTCTTTTCGACATTGTGCTCGATCGGCAGCCCGTGGCAGTCCCAGCCGGGAACGTAGGGAGCGTCGAAGCCCGTCATCGCCCGCGACTTGACGACGATGTCCTTGAGCGTCTTGTTGATGGCGTGGCCGAGGTGCAGATCGCCGTTGGCGTATGGCGGCCCGTCGTGCAGAACAAAGCTCGGACGGCCCGCGTTCTTTTCGCAGATGGCGCGATACAGGTCGAGTTCCCGCCATTTGCGCAGGCGCGCGGGCTCGCGGTTCGCGAGGTCGGCCCGCATGGGGAAACCCGTATGCGGAAGATTCAGGCTGTCCCTGTACTTGCTCATGATTCGTATTTCAGCGTAGTTACCGATTTCAGTTTAACAAGATGCCAACCGGACACCTGAATTCTGACCGATCCTGCATGCCGTCCCTGGCGCGACTTTAGTGGCTTCGACTACCCCCAGCCTTGCCATCCATGGCAAGTCGTTCGTCCAGCCACCGAGCATAGCTCGGTGTCGCTCGGCCTGCGCATGAAGCTGCGCTTCATATGCGCTTGGCTTCGCCCCTCAAGAAGCGTTGCTTCTTGTCGGCTGCGCCGACCGGGCCTCACCCGCCAGAACGCGCCGGGTTGTTTCCACATCGGCGGCGATCTGCCGCTGCAACTCTTCCATCGAGGCGAATTTTTCCTCCTCGCGAATTTTCTGCCTGAAAACGACTTTGATCGTTTCGCCGTAAAGCTGACCTTCGAAATCCAGCAGATGGGCTTCCAGCACGGGCTTGCCGGAATCGGTCACCGTCGGTCGGTAGCCTATGCTCACCGCCGCCGGATGTTCTCCGCCGGGCGTCTTCACCATGCAGGCGTAAATCCCATGCAATGGAATCCGCCGGCGCGGCAATTCGATATTGCAGGTGGGAAAACCCAGTTTCGCGCCGAGTTGCTCGCCTCTGGCAACCGTGCCGCGAATCGAAAACGGGCGCCCCAGCAGTTTCCCGGCCATGGCGAAATCACCCTGCGCCAGATGCTGCCGCACCAGGGTGCTGCTGACGCGCATGCCTTCGACTTCCCGCGCGAGTGTTCGATGGACGCTGAAGTCGAATTCTCTGCCCTCGCGTTCGAGCAAGGCGAAATCCCCGATCCGCCGGTGTCCGAAGCGAAAGTCCTCTCCCGCAATCAGCGCCGCCACGCCCAGGCCATCGACGAGGATGTCACGGATCCAGGCTTTCGCCGACATGCGGCTCATCTCCGCATCGAAGCGCAATACGAAACAGAAATCGACGCCGTATTCTTCCAGCAGCCGCAGTTTTTCCCGCTTGTCCATCAATCGCGCCGGACAGTCTCCGCCGGCCCCGGCAAAGAATTCCTCCGGATGCGGCTCGATCACGATCACGAGCGCCGGCAAGTCCTTTTCCCGCGCCTGCTCCGTCAATTGATCGAGTATGAGCTGGTGACCGAGATGGACGCCGTCGAATTTCCCGATCGTGGCCACGCATCGGCCATATTTTCGGGAAAAACGGCCGGCGTCTTCGACAAGAATCACGGCGCGAGCCCCGCCTGCGCAAAAGGCGGGGATTATACACCCATCGTCGTCGGGATTCGTGGCTTCGATCCGTCGCCATCGGGTGGCGGTGGGTGCAGCGGACGCCGTAAATACGGCCCAGCCGCCAAGCACAGCTTGGCGTCGTTCCGGCTGCGCATGAAGCTGCGCT
>JANQSV010000243.1 GCA_028279115.1 Pseudomonadales bacterium | reverse complement strand
GTCACCATGTTGATGATGGTGTCGAAGGTTTCCATCAACTGTTCCGCGGTGTTGATGACGAAATCGTCGTCGTCTTCGGGACCCAGGTCGTGGGCGTTTCGCAACAGGGCGGTCAACTCGCGCGTCACGTCTTCCACGTCGGCTTCCTCACTGAGGCTCAACTGGATCTGGATGTCCGTGTGCGCCTGATTTCCCTGCAGGCTGACCATGGTGGCATAGGGTACGAGCACGATATCGTCCTGGTTGAAACCCATGATGTCGCCCTTGGGTTCGAGCAGACCGATGATCCTGAACCATTCGCCGCCGAGTTCGACGTATTGGTTGACCGGATTTTCCGGAAGCACAAGATCCTCCCGTACTTTCTCGCCGATCACAGCGACCCGACGACGCGTGAGATTGTCGCTTTCGGCGAGAAAGCGCCCTTGTTCGATGTAAGACTGCGCAACATCGCGGTAGGCGTAGGTGGTGCCCATGATCTGACTGAAAGTCGTTTGTGCCTCGTATCTGACCTGACTGGCGCGTGAGGCGAAAAGGATCGGTGTGATTGATGCAATGCCCTCGCCGCGGCGCTCGATCAGTTCGAGATCCTCGGGCGTGAGCCGCGCCCGCACTCCACGCATCTGCTCGGCGATCGGCGTATGCGACTGGATCGTCAGGCTGTTCGAGCCAAGCGAGGAAAAACTGTCGCCGATGAAAGCGCTCATGCCCTGGGTGAGGGAAACCACGGCGATGACGCTGGCGACGCCGATGACGATGCCCAGGGTGGTGAGAAAACTGCGCAGCCCGTGGGCGAAGATCGATATCAGCGCCGAACGGGTGCTTTCGAAGATTACGTACAACATCAGTGCAGCGGTTCCCCGGCGCGGCGGTCGCGGACGATCTTGCCGTCGAGCAGTTCGATGACGCGATCGCCGAGCCCGGCGACGTCTTCTTCGTGCGTCACGAGAATGAGGGTTTGGCCTTCGCGATGCAGTTGATCGAACAATTGCATGATATCCGCCGAAGTGCGTGAATCGAGGTTGCCCGTGGGCTCGTCGGCGAGCAGGATCGACGGCTCGGTGACCAGCGCCCGCGCGATCGCGACGCGTTGCCGCTGCCCGCCGGAAAGCTGGTTGGGCAAATGGCCGACGCGGTCGTCGAGTCCCACCCGGCGCAGCGCTTCCATGGCCATGTCCTTGCGCCGGCGGTAGCCGATCCGGCTGTATACCAGCGGCTGCATGACATTGCCGAGCGCGGTCGCGCGCGGCAGCAGGTTGAAACTCTGAAAGATGAAGCCGATTTCCCGGTTGCGGATTTCGGCAAGCTGATTCGGCCCGAGATCCTCCACGTAGACGCCGTTGAGGTAGTACTCGCCGCCGGTGGGCCGGTCGAGGCAGCCGAGAATGTTGAGGATGGTGGACTTGCCCGAACCCGAGGAGCCGATGAACGAGACCCAGTCGCCGTGGCGGATCTCGACGCTGATGCCGTCAAGGGCGCGTACGATTTGCGAGCCCATCTGATAATGTTTGCTAACGCTGCGAAGGCGGATCAGCGCGGAGTTGTCATCGGGCGTCATTGGGTCGATTCTCACTCTGGCATGGCTTGGCGAGATTCCGCGGCTCCGCTTCGCTGCGCGCCGTCCAAAATGGCAATCCTGCCATTTTGTCGCGGAATCTCCGCGGTAAGTCCCCCTTGTTCCGGTCACCGGGCACAGCTCGGTGGCGCTCGATCCGCGCGCGAAGTCGCGCTTCGTAATCGTTCGCCCTCGGTCCAGCCGCCAAGCACAGCTTGGCTTCGCTCCGGCCGCGCATGAAGCTACGCTTCATAAACGCTTGCCTTAGCCCTCAAAGCTCCACCCGGGTGGCGTCGAGCCGGTCGCCGTCGAGCAGGTGGCGCAATTCCCGGTCCGGTCCGACGACGATCTCCACGTCGTCGTCCATGCCACTGGTCAACTCCTGGAACTCGTCGTCGGAAACGCCCACCTGAACCGGAGTCTTGCGCGCGACGCCGCCGTCGTTGACGAAGAGGAAGTATTCGCTGAGCAACTGCGAGCGGTCTTCCTCGAAGATCAGTGCCTGGATCGGCACCGCGGGAACCGCCTGATCCCGGGTGGTGAAGATTTCCGCGCGGCAGGACATTCCCGGCCGCAGCACCACGCCGTCGGCCTGGAGAATGTCGATTTCCACGGTGAAACTGAGCCCCTGGCGGTTGGCCGCGTACTTGGCGGTATTGGCGATATAGCTCACCACGCCATGGATCGGTTCGTCGGGATAGGCGATGGCGACGATTTCGGCGCGTTGGCCGACCGCGAGGTTGGCGATATCGGCCTCGTCCACGAGCACTTCGGTATAGATGCTTTGCGGATTGGCTATGGTCATCAGCGAAGAGCCGGGGATATTGGTTGAACTGGCGATGGCGGTTTCGCCGACCTTGATGTCGAGACTGGTAACGACGCCGTCGATGGGGGAGACGATCCGCGTCTTGCTCAACTGATCGTTGACCTGTTCGAGTTGCGCCTGGGCCTGGGCCAGCCGTTCGCGCGAGGATTTGAGATCGATCCTCGCCAACTCCAACTGGTTGCGCATGATATCGAACTCTTCCTCGCCCACCAGGCCGCGCTCGTAGAGACTGCCGGTGCGCGCGAACTGCCGCTCGAGATTCCCGATGCGGACCTCTTGGCGTTCGATATCGATGGTGTTCAGGCGCACTAGAGCCTCGGCCTGTTCGAGGCCGGCCAGGAAATTGATGTCGTCGACGCGCAACACGAGTTGACCCGCCTTCACCCGGTCGCCTTCCTCGACGAAGATTTCCGCCACCTTGCCGATGACCTCGCTGCTCAACATGACTTCTTCTTCGTGGGCGAGGAAGCCGGAAGCGAGAATGGAAGGGCTGATGACGCGTTGACTCACCGTCGAGACATCGACTTCCTTGGCGTCGACGCCGATGAAATAGCGGTTTACGAACGGCAGAGTGACTACTCCGGAGATCAGAAGCAGGATCAACAGCAGTTTGCGGACATCTTTCATGGCAAAACCCGGCGCCTTTCCCTATATTCGTCAACAACCCGACATTGTAAAGGCGAAAAAAGTTACAGCGACACACTTGCGGCTATACCGCCATTGCCGCCACCTTCGGCATCGATGAAGGAAACACTGAAGTCCATGCCTCACGCGAACAGGGCGATCATGCCGCCGGTCAGCAGCAATTGCGGCAGCAAGACGATGAGCGCGGACTTCAGCCAGGATGATCGCGCCCACAAGCGGTAACCGTATACGAGCAGCCCCAGCGTCCAGAACTGGGGCAGGCTGAATTGGCCGATCATATCGTTGATCCGCGAGTCGCCGAATCGCAGGCCGAGGTTGCCGAGTTGCATCGGGTCGAGTTGATCCGGGCCGAGTTGGCCGTTGTGAGCGAACGCCACCGTGATCGCCATGCCGATTACGGTCAACAGCGAAGGAATCGAGGCCCAGGTGACGAGGCAGAACCAGTTGGCGAAGCGGAAACCGTCGCCGGTGAGGGCGGATACCAGCGTCAAATAGCCCGCTTGCAAAATCCAGACCAGAAGCAACACAAAAATGGCGCCCAGAAAACCGGAAACAATGAAAACCATCGGCGACAGGTTTGCCGTTCCCGCCCGAAACGCGTCGATCTCCTCTTGCGTCGGCTCGGCGTCGCCCTGATAGAGCGCGCTCTCCAGGAACCAGGGTATGTCGAGAATGCTGAAATACCAGAGCATGACCAGGCCGGTGCCCCCGGCCACCAGCAGCACCGGCAGCAGCCAGGTTGGCCGCTCGCGCAAGCCGTTGAACGCCGTTGCCGGCTCCAGCAGGATATTGAGCGCGGTGCGAAAACCGCCGATCGGCTGCTCATTCATATCAGACATCGGAATTCCCATCGACCTCTCTTTTGATCCCAAGGCCGGCAAGCTATCATGAATCTCGCGGGCGAGACAACGGTTCTCGCTTTGCCAATGAGATTCCGCGACTGCGCTTCGCTGCGCGCGGAATGACGAAGCGGGGCGCTTCGCTGCGCGCGGAATGACGGTGTGGGGAACGGTCATCCTGCGCGTGGCGACCAAGGGGCATCCTTGCCCCTCGCTCCTGCGGGGCGCCGCCATGCGACGTCCAAAATGGCAATCCCGCCATTTTGCCGCGGGATCTCGCCGTCAACGCCGAATTCGACTACATTGAGCCGCGTTGAGTTGCAGATCATCCATCGGCATGACAGTTCCGGAAGAAATAACCCATCGCGGCCTTTTATCCAGGGCATGGCCCATCATTCTCGCGAACATGGCGCCGCCGCTGCTCGGATTGGCCGATACCGCGATCATCGGCAATCTGGGCGACGCCGCCGCGCTCGGCGCCATCGCCTTCGGCGCGCTGATCCTGTCTTTTGTTTACCTGAGTTTTGGTTTTCTGCGCATGGGAACCACCGGCTTCACCGCACGGGCGGCGGGAGCCGGAGACCATTCCGAAGTGCGCGCCATCATGGGCCGCGCGCTATTGCTCGCACTGGTTATCGGTCTATTGCTGCTGTTATCGCAGTGGCCGTTGGAGGCCATCGCGTTCTTCCTGCTCGAAGGCAGTCCGGCCGTCGAGAACGCGGCGCAGGTCTATTTCCGGATTCGCATCTGGGGCGCGCCCGCGGCGCTTTCCGTGTTCGTCCTTTCCGGCATTCTGATAGGACTCGGCAAGGGGCGATTGCTGCTCGCGCTGCAATTGTTCCTCAACGGGCTCAATATCCTGCTCGATCTGCTGTTCGCCGGCGTTCTTGGAATGGGCGTCGCGGGCATCGCGGCGGGAACCTTGATCGCGGAGTGGTCCACGTTCCTGTTCGGCGGCTGGCTGCTTTATCGCGAACTGGCCGTGGACAAGGCGCATGACGAGAAGTTCTGGCCGATTGCCCGCATTCTCGACAGCGCTTCCTTGCGGAACACGGTTTCGGCCAATACCGATATCCTGCTGCGCACCCTCGTGCTGGTACTGTCTTTCGCTTTCTTTACCAGTCAGAGCGCCCGCTTCGGCGATGTGATCCTGGCCGCGAATCACGTGCTCGTGCAATTTATCTCCTTCGCGGCATTCTTTCTCGACGGCTACGCCTTTGTCGTGGAGTCGCTGGCCGGCAGGGCGCTTGGAGCGGGTCGTCGCGACGTCTTCGATCTCACGGTGCGCAAGTCGACCACGATTTCCTTTTTCACCGCCGCAACGCTCGCCCTGTTGCTGGCGCTGGCGGGCCGCCAGTTCGTCGCTTTGCTCACCGACATTCCGGAAGTGCGATTCGCCGCTAACGACATGCTTCATTTCGCGGTGCTTTACGTGCTGCTTTCCTTCGCCGCCTTTCAGTTGGACGGAATCTACATCGGCGTTTCCCGCACCCGGCAGATGCGCAACGCCGCGTTCCAGTCGGCGGCGGTTTACTTGCTGGCCTGGTGGCTGCTGACAGAACGCTTCGGCATCGACGGCCTGTGGTGGGCGATGATCATCTACGTAATGGCGAGAGCGGTCGCGCTGTTGCGCTATCTGCCGGGCCTGCGCGCATCGTTCGCGCCGCTGGATCAGTCGGAAGGTATCGCGTAGGCTTCGGTCTCCACCGAAAGCAACTTGGTGCCGAGCAGGGAAATGCCGCCGCTGTAACGTTGCTCGCCGGTGGTGGAGAATTCGAACTGGTAGCGGCGTCCGATCTGGAGCAAGCCGTCTTCGTCGCGGCCCAGCCAGATTCTCCGCAGCACTGTCGTCTGATCGAGCAATTGCAGGCTGTGATAACGGCAATAGCGTCTGACGTAGGCGACGGTCATGCGCTTGATCTTGTCGCTTTGCCACCAGAAGGCGAAAACGAAGGCCGCTATGGCCAGCAAGATAACGACGCTCAGGCTCAGCATGCCTGTTTCCTGCTTGCTGCCGCTTTTTCCCGCTCGGCGTATTCCCGGTAGCGCTCGATGTGGGGAGCAAGGAGTTCGAGCGCGGTCTCGTCGCAGGGCGGCAATTCGGCGTCGCTCGTCTTCAGGGGGGTCACGCGCTCACCCCAGCGGAACAGGCCGGCAGCCCAGGTGAGGCCGCCGCCGAACGCGGCCGACAACACGTAATCGCCCGGCTTGATGCGGCCATCCTCAAGCGCTTCGACCAGGGCGACGGGGATCGTGGCCGCCGAGGTGTTGCCGTACCTGTCCACATTGATGACGACTTTTTCTTCGGATATGCCGATGCGCGCCGCGAGCGCGTCGAGAATCCGCTTGTTGGCCTGGTGCGGCACGACCACGGCGACCTCGCTGATATCCACGCCCGCTTCGTCGAGCACATCGACACAGGCCTGGGCCATGCTCTTGACGGCGCGCTTGAAGACTTCGCGACCGTCGAAATTCCATTTCACATAGAGAAAGTCGTCGGTCAGGCGTTCGTAAGCCGAGCCGAAATTGGTGATCTGGATCGCATTCCTGGCGTCGGCTTCGCAGCCGATGCGCGAAGCGAGCAGGCCGACCGGTTTTTCGCTTGGCTCAAGGACCACCGCGCCGCAGGCGTCGCCGAACAGGATTGCCGAATTGCGCTGACTCCAGTTCAGATAGTGGGTGATGTATTCGCCGCCGATCAGCAGAATCTTCTTGTGCTGACCGGTCGCGATCAGGCCGCGGCACAAATGCATGCCGTAAAGGAAGCCGGTGCAGGCGGTGTTGATGTCGAGCGCCGCCGCGTTGCGCGCGTCGAGTTGATCCTGGATGATCGAGGCGGTGTTCGGGCAATAGCTGTCGTTGGTCAAGCTGGCCAGTATGATCAGGTCGAGGTCCGCCGGATCCATGTCCGCCGCGGCCAGCGCCCGCCGGGCGGAAACCAGGCCGAGTTCGGAGAAATTGACGTGGCTGACCCGTCTCTCGCGGATGCCGGACCGCGTAACGATCCATTCGTCCGAAGTATCGAGAAAAGTGGCCAGATCGTGATTGGTGAGACGCGCCGGAGGCACACACATGCCCCAGCCGGTAATCTCGGCGTGATACATCAATTCGCTCCCATCCCCACATACCAACTATCGGCTCGGCTTCCTTGCGGCTGAAATCGCTTCCGACCGGCGCCTCGCGCCGCCCCGGTATTTGCCGGGGCGGTGTTTTTTCCTGACCGGAGCATACTTTATTTTTGCCGCAGGGCATAGGCAAACGATCATGCGACATACATCCGGCCATCCATTCAGTCATCCGATTCCATCCAATTTTTTGGGGATTATATCGAATGGTTGACGTCGTGAATCCAGGCGGGCGAGGCATGCCCAGTCCGTGACCGGGTCAACCGCCTTCGCGCCAACTATTCGATGTAAGCCCCAATTTTTCCGATTCCTGGAGCCGGTTGACACGTACGCCGGTTTCGCCGCAAGATTATGCCATCATGTGGTGAGATTTGTAATCATGCCATCATATATCAGAACTCAGGTCCAACTTACGGAGGAACAGGCCAGGGCGCTCAAAGCCCGCGCGCGCGATGAAGAACGTTCAATGGCCGACCTCGTGCGCGAG
Organism: Pseudomonadales bacterium; assembly: GCA_028279115.1. Classification (GTDB taxonomy): domain Bacteria; phylum Pseudomonadota; class Gammaproteobacteria; order Pseudomonadales; family Pseudohongiellaceae; genus UBA9145. The sequence continues at coordinate 5,071 of JANQSV010000243.1, read as the reverse complement.
AGCGTCTCGGAGTATCTGGCTCGCCGGCCCGCAAAGGACCGCCGCATCCTGCTTGACCGCGCCCGCAGCCTGTTCGGGCGATTCCGCTCGGGATACTCCGACGTGGCGGAAAATCACGACCGGCACCTTGACGAGGCGTACGATTCTTGAGCCTGTTTATCGATACATCGGCGCTGTACGCTCTTCTCGACGGCGAAGAGCCTCGCCACGCGGAAGTCGTTGCAGCTTGGCAAACCGTCACCGGCAATGAACGAATGCTGTTCACCTCGAACTATGTCCTTGTCGAAACCTTCGCCCTCGTTCAACGCAGACTTGGTCTTGAGGCCGTTCACGGCCTCGCGGATGTTCTTGTTCCATTGCTGCAGCCCGTGTGGGTGGACGAGGAACTCCATGCGGCCGCGGTCGCGTCGCTTTTCACCGCGGCGCAACGGCGCCTGTCACTGGTGGATTGCGCCAGTTTCGAACTCATGCGACGCCTGGGACTAACCGACGTTCTGGCGCTGGATACGGACTTCGCCCGCCAAGGCTTCAACCTGCTCCCCGCGGATCAGACATGAATTGATCACCGCCTCGCTCCATGCCAGGTGCGGTCGGGAGGGTTTTCGCTTGGGCGGGCTGTGTTAGACTGCTTCGCGGAAGAGCGTCGTCCCCGGTGGGGCGCCCGGACTTCAAACCCGGTGAAGTCCGTTGATGACGGGCTTGGTGGGTTCGACTCCTGCCTCTTCCGCCAAAATATGCGAAAGTTACTCTATAAATCAATAAGTTATAGAAGCTTAAGTGGGAAACACCATTATTATTTGCACCTTGTAAGGAGTAACAATGGACGATGCGCAGGAAAATGGAACAATCCGGGCGATGGCTCGGAAAAACTGCGGCAATTGCCTGTATGCGACGCCGATGCTGACGGACGGCTATCGGGAATCCAGGACGATGTTTTGCAATCGCTATCCGCCGATCCCGATCTTGATGGAAGGCGGCAAGCTGTCCACCAAATCGCCCGCCGTTCACTTCAAGCACTGGTGCGGGGAATGGGTCGCTCGCTAAGGTTTGGCGCGTTTCTCGGGAGTGTCAACACCTTCCTGTCGGTTTGAAAGCGCTCTTACGGATGAATTCGTACCGGGTGCGGTTCCGGCGGTCGGGGCGGGAGCTGGTTGCGGAGTCGATCAGCCTGGATGGCGAGGCGGGCGGCGCGGTCGTCGGGGTTGGGATGTGTGCTGAGGAATTGCAATACGCCGGCCCAGCCGCCTTCGGCGCGCATCTTGTCCCAGAGCGTTGCCGCGGCGGCGGGCTCGTAGCCGGCCTTGTGCGCCAGTTCCATGCCAAGTTGATCGGCCTCGTATTCCGCGCTGCGGCTGTTGGGCAAATCCAGCGCGACCGTGGCCAGCATGTCCGCCGCGGCTGTTGTGCCGCGGTCCCCCGTCTCGAGCTCGACCGCCGCGACCGCCAGACCCTGCAAGATGGCGAGCGACATCTGCTCGGCGGAGTGATTCGCGACGGCGTGGGAAATCTCATGGCCCAAAACGTGCGCCAGTTCGTCGTCGCTCGGATCGAGCTTGTTCACCAGGCCGCTGTAAATCGCCATGCGCCCGCCGGCCATGCACCAGGCGTTGACCATTTCGGGATCGTCGATCAGCACCACGCTCCATTCCCAGCCCGCGGTGTGCGGCCAGGTTTGCACCGCCACCGCCGCCAGCCGGCCGACGATGCGCCCGACGCGCCCGGCGAGCGCGGGATCGTACAGCATCTGTCCAGAGTCGGTCAGCTCCCCCAAGGTTTGCTCGTAAGCCATCCGTGATTCGTTGATCGCCAAATCCGGCGGCACCAGCATCAACTGCGTTCTTCCGGTCGGACTCGTGGCGCAGGCCGCGAGAGCCATTGCCAACGGTATCGCGAAAATCAGGCGGCGCATGATCGTCCTCGTCCAATTCCTCGTTTGCCGCGATTGTATGCCGATACGGAATGTTTGTTTAGCCATGATCATTGTCTGAGTCGATCTGGACGGGCTGCGGTCGAGATTCCGCGACAAAATGGCAGTTCATCCCCCACCAAAACCGCTGCGCGGTTTTGACTCCCCCCAAGGGGGAGTATTCGGTTCCGCGGGTGTGGCGAGTATTTCCCCTCCGGGAAGTCGAATCCGCGGAGCGGAGTGGAATCATCCCGCTGTCACCCCGGAGATGATCGACGCCTTCGGCCGCATGTTTCTCTACAACTGGTTGATCGACGAGGCGATGGGCGATCTGCGGCGCGGCGGCATCAATCCGGACTTTGTCGTCACGGCGCGCGCCTCGAATCAATGGGCGGTCAGCCCGTCGCGCACGGCAAGCGGCCACGCCATCCTGCTGATCGATCCGCATCTCGCCTGGTTCGGCGTCAGCCGCTTCTGGGAGATGCGCATCCACGCCGGTGAACTGCGGGGCAGCGGCGTGGGCCTGCCGGGGGCGCCTTATATCGGCCTCGGCCATAATGAAAACGTTGCATGGGCGATGACCACCGGCGGCCCGACACGGCGGACGTCTACGAAATCGAACTCGACCCGGAAGATCCCGACCGCTACCTCTTCGACGATGAATGGCGCGAAATCGAACAGTTCACCATATCGCTCCCGTTCCCGGACGGCAGCAGCCGCGATTATGTCTGGGAAGCCTCGCATCATGGCCCCATCATCGCGCGCGGTGAAGGCGTCGCGTACGCGGCGCGCATGGCCTATGATTCCAGCACGAACCGCAACCGCGCCTGGGAATTTCTCAATTTCGCCGAGGACCATACCGGCGCGGTCGCCGCCTGCGAAACATTGTCGATGTTTCCGCAGAACGTCATGGTCGCGGACACCAGCGGCAACATCTACTACCAGCGTACCGGTCGGGTGCCGGTGCGGAATATGGCTTATGACTGGTCACTTCCTGTGGATGGCAACACCTCGGCCACCGAATGGCGGGGATTCCATCCCGCCGAGGACCATCTCCAGGTGCTCAATCCCGCGGCGGGATACATGCAGAATTGCAATATTCCGCCCGACGCCATGATCCCGGATTCTCCGTTTTCGCTGGATGCGCAAGCCGACTACCTCTTTTCCAGCGCGGATTATGGCCCGTCGCGGAACGGCTGGATCAACCAGCGCGGCGCCCGCGCCATCAAGATTCTGAGCCGGGACGATGACGTGACCATCGAGGAAGCGCTCGCTTACGCCGTCGATGTGCAGCCCTTCGGACATCAGCGCTGGATTGAAGTTCTGACGGCAGCGGACGCCCCGGCTTCGGTCGAGTTGACCAAAATGCTCGATTGGGACGGGCAGATCACCAGGAACAGCGCCGCCGCGCTCAAGTATTACTATTGGCGCGCCGCGCTGGACGAAAGCGAGGCCGGTCCCGACATACGAGCTGTTGTCGACGATCATTACGCCATCGTCGAACAACGGCAGCCGCGGCTGATCGAGCTTGACGATGGACAATTGGCGGTCGTGCGCGCGGCTTGGCTCGCGGGTTTGGATCGTATGCGTTTGGATCTGGGTGATACGGCCCAGCCCTGGGGCCGCGTGTTCAAGGCCGGGCGTGACGGTATCGGCTGGCCTGTAGGCGGTGGCGGCGGCGACCACTTGGGGCTGACTACCTTGCGCACCATGGGTTACGCCGGACCGAATGAGAATCACGAAAGGCATGGCGTCAGCGGGCAGACTTCAACGCAGATCGTCGTACTCTCCGAACCGATCCAGAGCTGGCTTTATCTACCCACCGGCCAGTCCGACCGCCCCGATTCGCCGCACTACAGCGATCAGTCCGAAACCGTGTTTTCGGATCGCGAACTCAAGCCGAGTTGGTGGCTGCCGGAGGACCTGGCGGGCAATATCGAGTCGCGAGTGGAGATTGTGCCCAGACTTTGATCGGCTGTACTGCGTGTGGCGTGTCCGTGCATGCCGTCCCTGGCGCGGCATTTGTGGCTTCGCTAACCCCCGGCCCCGCCATCCTTGGCGAGTCGTACGGCCCTCAAAAAGCGTTGCTTTTTGTCGGCTACGCCGACCGGGCCTCACCCAAAAATCGCCCTGAAGGTGAAGAAGAAGATTATCGACAGCACGGCGCCGACGGGGAGGGTGATGAGCCAGGACAGGATGATGCGGCCGACCACGCCGAGGTTGAGCGCGCTGATGCCCTTCGCCAGGCCCACGCCGAGCACCGCACCCACCAGGGTATGGGTCGTTGACACCGGGATGCCCGTGCCGGAAGCGATCACCACGGTGGTGGCCGCCGCCAATTCCGCGGCGAATCCCCGGCTCGGGGTCAGGTGCGTGATGTTGCGACCGATGGTCATGATTACGCGATAGCCCCAGGTCGCCAAGCCGATGACGATGCCGGCGCCGCCGAGCAGCAGGATCCAGTTGGGCACCGACGACTCCCGGGTGAACACTCCGCCGGTTTCCACCACGCCGACTACCGCCGCCAGCGGACCGATGGCGTTGGCGACATCGTTCGAGCCGTGGGCGAAGGCCATCGAGCAGGCGGTGAATACCATCAATACGCCGAAGACTTTTTCCAGGTTGTCGAGTTCGTGGCCCTCTTCCTGTACGTTCAGCGCCAGCCGCCGCAGCAACAGGATGCCCAGGCCCATGGTGACGAAGCCGATGACGGTGGCGGTGAGCAAAATCTGCGCCAGATTGAATTCCAGTTCGATCCGGCTGAGACCCTTGAGCATGGTCATCGCGGAAATGACGAATCCAACGAGAAAGATGTACCACGGCACATAACGCTTGGCGTTGGCCAGTGGATATTCGGTTTCGAGAACCAGCTTCTGGACGCTGAGAAACAGGATCAACGCGATCAAACCGGAAAACACCGGCGAAACAACCCAGCTTGCGGCAATGGAACCGACTTGGCCCCAATTAACCGAATCAAGTGAAATTCCGACCACCGCGAAACCGATTATGGCGCCCACTATGGAGTGGGTTGTCGATACCGGCCAGCCGCGCTGGGTAGCGACCGACAACCATACGCCCGCGGCCAGCAGGGATGACAGCATTCCGTACACAAGCAATTCGGGATTCTGTTCGAGTCCCGAATTTTCCAGGCTGATGATGCCGAAG
>JANQSV010000232.1 GCA_028279115.1 Pseudomonadales bacterium | reverse complement strand
TACGTCCTTGTAGGCTTCGGGCTCGGCGTCCTGCCTCGCACGCCCGCTGCACACAGTCCTCCAGACGGCGACGGTTCGAAGCCGCTAACCGGGCAAGGGGAAACCCCCTAAACGTCTTAATGAGAATTCTTGGCTTTTTTCGCGCCGACGTGTACACCGCGAACCGGCACGGTTTATAATGATCGGCTAACTTGAATTTGCACGGCTGCGGCCATGCGCGACACAAGCAAGGACTTCATGACTGATTCAATCACGCCACTTGCGCCCAAATCCAATCTGAAAGCATTGATCGCCAAGGGCAGGGAGCAGAGCTACCTGACCTATGCGGAGGTCAATGACCATCTGCCCGAGCAGATTTCGGATCCGGACCAGGTTGAAGACATCATCCAGATGATCAACGACATGGGCATCAAGGTCTACGAGACCGCTCCCGATGCCGATTCGCTGATCCTGAACGACGACAGCGACAGCAGCACCGACGACGTGACCGCCGCCGAGGCCGCCGCCGCGCTTGCCGCCGTCGCGAACGAGGTTGAAGCGGGCCGAACCACCGACCCGGTGCGCATGTACATGCGCGAAATGGGCACGGTGGAACTGCTTACCCGCGAGGGAGAAATCGTCATCGCCAAGCGCATCGAGGAAGGCATGCGCGAGTTGATGAAGGCCATGGCCTGTTTTCCCGGCGTGGTCGAACATGTCCTGAACGAATATGAAGCGATCAAGGACGACGATCGCCGCCTGAAGGAGCTGATTTCCGGTTACCTCGATCCCGACGACGAAACCGTGCCCGGCAGCCGCAGCGCGGACCAAAAGAAAACCGCCGCCGACAGCGGTGACGGAAACAAGGACGATGACGACGATGACGATGACGCCATCACCGGTCCCGATCCGGAAGAAGCCCGCGTCCGCTTCGCCGCCATGCGCAAGCAATACCAGCGCACATGCAAGGTTGTCGGCAAGTTCGGCCGTGACGACGAACGCTCGCTCACCGAACTCGACGCGCTTGGCGACCATCTGAAATGCTTCAAGTTGACGCCGCGCCAGTTCGATCCGCTGCTGCTGTTGATTCGCGGCATCATGAGCCGCGTCAAGCGCAACGAGAAGTACGTCATGACCTTGTGCGTGCGCAAGGGCAGGATGGATCGAAAGGAATTCCTCACCACCTTCCCCGGCAACGAAGTCAACGAGCAATGGCTCGAATTGCATATCGACGAAGCCGGCGCCAACGCGGGCCTGCTGCGCAAGGTGAAATCGGAAGTGTTGCGCACGCAAAAGAAATTGCGCCTGCTCGAAGAGGAATGCGAACTGACCATCGCCGAGATCAAGGACATCAACCGCCGCATGGCGATCGGCGAAGCGAAGTCGCGCCGGGCGAAGAAGGAAATGGTCGAAGCCAACTTGCGGCTGGTCATCTCCATCGCCAAGAAATACACCAACCGCGGCCTGCAATTTCTCGACTTGATCCAGGAAGGCAATATCGGCCTGATGAAAGCCGTGGACAAGTTCGAATACCGCCGCGGCTACAAGTTCTCGACTTACGCCACCTGGTGGATCCGGCAGGCGATCACCCGTTCCATCGCCGACCAGGCGAGAACGATCCGCATCCCGGTGCACATGATCGAGACGATCAACAAGCTGAATCGCATCTCGCGCCAGATGGTGCACGAGAAAGGCCGCGAGCCGACTCCGGAAGAACTCGGCGAACGCATGGAAATGCCCGAAGACCGGGTGCGCAAGGTGCTGAAGATCGCCAAGGAGCCCATTTCCATGGAAACTCCGATCGGCGACGACGAAGATTCGCATCTCGGCGATTTCATCGAAGACAACACCATCTCCAATCCGATCGACTCATCCGTGGGCGAAGGATTGAAGGAAGCCACCCGCGATGTGCTCAGCAGTTTGACCACGCGCGAGGAAAAGGTGTTGCGCATGCGCTTCGGCATCGAGATGAACACCGATCACACGCTCGAGGAAGTCGGCAAGCAGTTCGATGTGACCCGGGAACGCATACGGCAGATAGAAGCCAAGGCGTTGCGCAAATTGCGGCATCCTTCCCGCTCCGATCACCTGCGCAGCTTTCTCGACGAGTAAGCCCGCCGATCGGCGGGCGCGCGGCGGACACAGGGCCTATAGCTCAGTCGGTTAGAGCAGCGGACTCA
>JANQSV010000190.1 GCA_028279115.1 Pseudomonadales bacterium | reverse complement strand
TCGAACAGAAACTCAACATCGCCATGCGCATATCGAAGCGGCTCTATATCATGGGCCACGGTCAGGTCGTCTGGGAGGGCACGCCGGATGCGCTGACGCGGGCCGGCGACGTGCGGGCTGAATGGCTTGAGGTATGACTTCATGAAAATCCTTTTGCCGATGCTGCTTGCGGGGTTGACTATCTTCGGCGCGCCCGTCGCCGCCTGGGATTCGGTCGGCCATCGGGTCAGCGCTCAAGTCGCCGTGGAATATCTCGAGCCCGGGGTTCGCGAACGGCTCGTGGCCATCCTGCGGGGGCATCCGCGTTTCACCGAAGATTTCCTGGAGCAGGTACCCGGCTTTATCGATACCGGCGACGAGCTGGAATTCGATGCCTGGCTGCTGGGCCAGGCGGCTTTCTGGCCGGACATCGCCCGCGGGCTGCCGCGGGCGGAGCGGGCCCGGTATCATCGCGGCAACTGGCATTACATCGACGGCGCCTGGCTGCGCGACGCCGCCACGGCGCAGGGCAATGTCTATGTGGGCGTCGATCCATTTCCCGATATTGCCGGCCCGGCCGGAGAGGCGATTCGCGGCGAATCCGATGCGGACAACGTGGTCGTGGCGCTCGACTACAACATGCGCCTGCTGGCCGACCCGGCCACGGAAGCGGGGCAGCGCGCGGTCGCCCTGTGCTGGGTGCTGCATCTGGCCGGCGACATTCACCAGCCGCTGCATACGGGCTCGCTGTTTTCCACGCAATTGTTCAGGTCCGGCGATGCCGGGGGCAATGGCATCGACACGAGCGAGGGGAATCTGCACGCGGTCTGGGACCGGGCCTTGCGCGAACAGGGAATCCTCGACAGCGTCGATTCCATTACCGGTGCGTTGCAGTCAATGGACGTGGGCGAAATCGAGTCCGAGCCGCTCGATTGGACCGCTTGGATGCACGAAAGCCGCGCCTTGTTGACCAGCGTGGTTTATCCCGAAATTGTCGAGCGGGAAATCCTCGCCGCCGAACGCACGGGCCGCGACATGCGGGAAATCGAGTTGTCCGAAGACTATCTCGCCGAAATGCGCCGCGTTGCCGAACAACGGCTCGGCCTTGCGGGCTTGCGCATCGCCCTGCTCTTCAATCGAAGCATGTAGTTTCCTTCCTCCGTCATTCTGCGCGGAGCGAAGCGGAGTGATTCGGGGCATCCATGCCCCTCACCCCTACGGGGCGGCGCTGAGCGCCGTCCAAAATGGCTATCCTGCCATTTTGTCGCAGAATCTCCCGTGGTTCGCGCAATCGCCTACGAGATTCTGCGACTGCGCGCAGAATGACTTGCGCGACAGTCGACCATCGACAACAGGTTGTGGATCAGCCGGGGGCCATGGCCGTTTTCCAGGCTCATGATCGACTCCGGGTGAAACTGAACCGCCCATATCGGAAGTTCGCGATGCTCCACCGCCATGACTACGGCGTCGTCCGTCCGCGCCGTAACCTCAAGGCATTCCGGCACCGTGGCTGCGACCAGCGAATGGTAGCGTCCGGCCGGAAATAATTCGGGAAGATCCCTGAACAATTCGCTGTCTTCACGGCTGATTTCCGATTGCTTGCCATGCATCGGCAAGGACAGTTGCCGCAACTCGCCGCCGAAATACTCGACAACGCCTTGCAGGCCGAGGCAAACGCCGAAGATCGGGATATTCAGCTCCAGCGCACGGGCGATCGTCGCTTCGACATCGAATCGTTGCGGTACGGACGGTCCCGGCGACAATACCAGCAGATCGACGTTTTCGCGCTTCAGGTAATTGCGGGCAGCCTCGGGGCGCAGGGTCAGCAACTCCGCGCCGAGGCGCCGGAAGCAATCGCCAAGGCTATGTACGAAGGAATCCTCGTGGTCGACCATGAGTACGCGCATGTGCGCGAACTCCGGGCCCGCCTCGAAAGGCGCCGCGGAGGAGATCGGTTCCACGGGCACACCCATCGCCTGCATCAGCGCCCTTGCCTTGAGCCGCGTTTCGTTCTCCTCCTTCTCCGGCTCCGAATCCGTCAGCAAGGTTGCCCCGGCGCGGACTTCGGCCACGCCGTCCTTGATGCGAATCGTGCGCAAGGTCAGGCCGGTATTCAGATTGCCGTTGAAGCCGATATGTCCCATGGCGCCGCCATACCAGCGCCGGGGCGACTTTTCGTGCCTTTCGAGATATTGCATGGCCGACAACTTGGGCGCGCCGGTGACAGTCACCGCCCAGGTATGCGACAGGAAGCCGTCGAGCGCGTCGAAACCCGCCTTCAGCGTTCCCTTGACGTGATCCACGGTATGGATCAGCCGCGAATACATCTCGATCTGGCGCCGGCCGATGATCTGCACCGAACCCGGCTCGCAGACGCGCGCCTTGTCGTTGCGGTCCACGTCGGTGCACATGGAAAGCTCGGACTCTTCCTTGGTCGAATTGAGCAGCCTTCGTATCTGTTCCGCGTCGCTCAAGGCATCGCCGCCACGGGCTATGGTTCCCGAGATGGGGCAGGTTTCGATGCAGTTTCCCTCCACCCTGACAAACATTTCCGGTGAAGCGGATACCAGATACTCCCGCTCGCCGAGGTTCATCAGTGCGCCGTAAGGCGCGGGATTGGCTTCGGCCAGGCGCTTGAACACTTGCGCCGGGCTGTCCTTGCAGGGAGCGAAAAAAGTCTGGCCGGGAACGACTTCGAACAGGTCGCCGCGGCTGAAATGCGCTTTCGCCCTTTCGACTCCGGCCGCGTACTCGCCGGGTTCGTGGTCGCACTCCCGCTCCACCTCGGCCGCGGGAACAAAAGGGGTGGACGCGGAGCCGTTCCTTTTCAGTCCGCCGGTGGTTTCCCCATGATGCTCGCGGCCGGGTGCGCGGCAGATGAAATCGTAGTTGTAGGCCAGGGCTTGTTCGAGGCGGTGGTCGGCCACGAGAATCCGATCCGGAAAATAGAGCACGAGATCGCGGTCGTCCGGATTTCGCGATTGATGCCGTTCGATGTCCTCGAACTGGAAAGTAAGGTCGTAGCCGAAAGCGCCGTATAGCCCAAGAAACGGATCCTCGGGGCTGTGGAACCAGTTCACCAGCGCCCGCAACGCGGAGAACACGCTATGCTGGCGGCTGCGGTCTTCCTCGCTGAAGCCGGCTTCGGCCTCGCGGATGTCCGCATGAATAGTCGACTTTTCCCAACGTAACTCGCGCACGGATTCGCAACAGGCCAGCGCCCGTTCGACTTCGGCAAGCAGGATTCCGCCGCGGGAATTGAGTGCGTCTATCGTCAACTTGCGGCCGCGCCCGGTCAGGCGCAAAGGCGGATTGACAAAACCGATGTCCCAGCGCGTATAGCGTCCCGGATATTCGAATCCGGATCGCAGCAGCACGCCGGGCGAGCCGTCGAGCGAATCGACGAGATCGTCCATCGCCGCCGCATCGTAGTCGAGTTCTTCGACCGACAGGTGTACGCGCACGCCTCCGCCGGTCTCGTGCCGGTACTGCCTGCCCGGCTCCAATCGCATGTTTCCGTTTTTGCCCATCACGGGTTCCTCCGCTTGGCCTGCCGGAGCCGTGACTGGAACGATTACTGGGAAGAAACAGAACGACCGCCACAACTCCGGGCGGCCGGTGAAGAATTAATCAG
>JANQSV010000170.1 GCA_028279115.1 Pseudomonadales bacterium | reverse complement strand
TGCCGTTCAACTCGATACGGTCCTCGATGCCTTGCAGCAGGCGGCAGGGAGTTTCGACAGCGACCCGGGCGAAACCGAATTCCGACTTGTCCGAAGCTTCGACCTTGCCGCCGAAATGTTCGGCCATGATCTGCAGTCCGTAGCAGATGCCGAGAATCGGCACGCCGAGTTCATACAGGTAGTCCGGCGGACTCGGCGCGGCCGCGGCCGCGGCGGATTCGGGGCCGCCGGAAAAAATGATTCCCCGCGGATCGAAGGCCCGCGCGTCGGCTTCGCCGATGTCGTAGTCGTGAATCTCGCAATACACGCCGGCTTCGCGCACCCGGCGCACGATCAACCGGGTGTATTGGGAGCCGAAATCCAGCACCAGGATTTTCTGCGCGTGTATGTCGGTCATCACTGGTCCTGCTTGAGAACTTGGGAAGTTCTGATTGCGTCGAGGCTTCTCCGCGGCACAGGGATGTGCCGCCGAAAAATTCCAAGAATGGAATTTTTCGGAACATTAGTAGACCTGGTAATTGGGAGCTTCCTTGGTAATGCTGACATCGTGCACGTGGGATTCGGAAATGCCCGAAGCGGTGATCTTGACGAAGCGGGTCGCGGTGCGCAACTGCTCGATGGTCTCGCAACCGGTATAGCCCATGCTCGACCGCAGTCCACCCATCAACTGGTGCACGATGGCCGACATCGATCCCTTGTATGGCACCCGGCCCTCGATGCCTTCGGGCACCAATTTTTCGGTGCCTGCTTCCAGATCCTGGAAATAACGGTCGCTGGAACCCTGCGATGAGGACATCGCGCCCAGCGAGCCCATGCCCCGATAGGTCTTGTAGCTCCTGCCCTGGAATAGTTCGACTTCGCCCGGCGCTTCTTCCGAGCCCGCCAGCAGCGAGCCGACCATGACCACGTGGGCGCCGGCGGCAAGCACCTTGGCGATGTCGCCCGAGTAGCGGACGCCGCCGTCGGAAATCACGCAGATATCGGTGTCCTTCAGCGCGCCGACCACGTTCGCGACCGCCGTGATCTGCGGCACGCCGACGCCGGTGACGATGCGCGTCGTGCAGATCGAACCGGGGCCGATGCCGACCTTGACCGCGTCCGCGCCGGCCTTGACGAGGTCGCGGGCGGCGTCGGCGGTGGCGATATTGCCGCCGACCACCGAAATTTCCGGATAGCGCTTCTTGCTCTCCCTGACCTGGTTGAGCACGCCCTGGGAATGCCCGTGAGCGGTATCGGCGACGATCACGTCGACGCCGGCCTCGACGATCGCCTGCGCGCGCTCGTTGTTTTCGCCGCCGACGCCGACCGCGGCGGCCGCCCGCAGCCTGCCGAGTTCGTCCTTGCAGGCATTGGGGAAATCCTCGGATTTGCGTATGTCCTTCAGGGTGATCAGACCGCGAAGCTCAAATCCGCCGTTGACCACGAGCACCTTCTCGATACGATGCCTGTGCAGCAGCGCCTTGACTTCCTCGAGGTCGTAATCCTCGCCCACGGTGACCAGTTTCTCCCGGGGCGTCATGATGTTCTCGACCCTGGCGTCCATGTTCGTCTCGAAGCGCACGTCCCGGCTGGTGACGATGCCCACGAGGCCGGCGCCGTCGACTACCGGCATGCCGGAGATATCGTGCTCGCGCATGAGTTCCACGAGATCGCGCACGGCGGCATGGACAGGGATGGTGATGGGATCCCGCACCACCCCGCTTTCGAATTTCTTCACCAGCCGCACCTCGCGGGCCTGGCGCTCGACGCTCATGTTCTTGTGGATGACGCCGAGTCCGCCTTCCTGGGCCATGGCGATGGCCAGCCTCGACTCCGTGACCGTGTCCATGGCGGCGGAAATCAGCGGAATATTGAGCGGAATCGCGCGGGTCAGCCGTGTGTCGAGGTCGACTTTCGCGGGCAGTACGGTCGAGTGGGCGGGCAGGAGGAGAACGTCGTCGAATGTCAGGGCTTCTTCAACAATGCGCAACATGAGATGGCTACACCCGCAAAGCGAGCATTATACAGACGAGCGATTTGCGTGTACACGCTGAAGCATGTGTTCGCGACAAGATTCCGCGACTTCGCTTTGCTCCGCGCAGAATGACAGGAAAAGGGAACCTGCACGGCGACGGATCGGAGTCGTTGTCGCTGGACACCGGACTTGCCGATGGGCATGATTGCAAACGCTGAAAAATTTCCGGGCTTTTAGGCGCATTGCCGCGCGGTCTCGCATCGCAACGAAAACAACAGGGAGGGATTTGAATTGCCTTCGCACCCTCATTTCAGCCACTTTTTTCATGGTCTGGCGCTGCTGGGGTCCTGTCTGGCCGCGCCCGGCCTGGCCGCGCAGGAACTTACGGTCGTATCCTGGGGCGGCGCCTTCGCCAGAGCCCTGGAAGAGGCCATCATCAAACCCTTCGAAGCGGAAACCGGTATCGAAGTTCGCCTGGAAGACTACAACGGCGGACTGGCGCAGATTCGCGCCCAGGTCGAAACCGGTTCGATCTTCTGGGACGTTATCGATCTGGAATTGTTCGATGGCGTTCGCGGCTGCGAAGAAGGACTGTTCGAACCGCTCGATCTTTCAATTCTGGCCGCCGCGCCCGGCGACGCCCCCGAAGACGATTTTTTCCCCGACACCCTTGGCGAGTGCGGTATGGGCACGATTTTCTATTCCACCGTCTTCGCCTACAACAACGAGACCGTGGGCGACCGGAAACCTGAAACCATCGCCGACTTCTTCGACCTGGAGAATTTCCCCGGCCGCCGCGGCATGCGCCGGTCGCCGCTGGCGAATCTGGAATTCGCGCTCATGGCGGACGGGGTGCCCGCCGCGGAAGTTTACGCCGCGCTCGATACCGAGGAAGGCGTGGATCGCGCTTTCGACAAACTCGACACCATCAAGGACGAAGTGATCTGGTGGGAGGTGGGCGCCCAGCCGCCGCAATTGCTCGCCGATGGCGAAGTCGTCATGACCACTGCCTACAACGGCCGGTTATTCAACGCGCAAGTGCTGGAGAATCAGCCTTTCGTCGTGGTCTGGGACGGACAGGTGCTCGATTCGGGACAATTCGCGATCGTCGCCGGCACCGAAAGATTCGAAGTGGCGCAGCGCTTCATCGCGTTCTCCTCGCGGCCGGAATCGCTCGCCGGCCTGGGACGATACATCGCCTACAGTCCGACGCGCCGGTCGGCGGCGCCGTTGATTTCGACGCATCTGGAAACCGGCGTGGACATGCGGCCCCACATGCCCAACACGCCGGAAAACACCACCCGCGCCTTGCGCAACGACTGGGCCTGGTGGAGCGACAACGCCGACGACATGAACGAGCGCTTCGTCGCCTGGCTGTTGCGCTAGCGAAGTTCCGGTCATGCCGAACCGTCGCTCGACGGGAGGCGCCGTCAACGCCGTTACAAGTTTTGAATCGAGGGCGGCGGATAGAAGCGCCGGAAAATCCGGGAAGCGAGCGGCATGGTGATGAACAGGCTCAGATAACCCAATCCCGCCCAGGGCAACACCTCGGGGAGAGCCAGGTTAGCTGTTAAGCCGCAGACTATCGCGGTGACGCCCACCACCCCCGCCGACGTTATCCGTTTCCAGCTCACAAACACTTCGTATGCATTCAGGCGCAATCGCTCGCGAAACCTGAGACCGTTGAGATAGAGCGCGATTATGATCAGCG
>JANQSV010000132.1 GCA_028279115.1 Pseudomonadales bacterium | reverse complement strand
TTTGCAGGCCGCCGACGGTAATCGCCCTGGCGCGCAGGGGACTGCCGAACTCCACCACCGCGACGAAACTGTTGCCGCTGGTGCCGTACATGCGCCGCGTGCCGGGATATTTGCGGCTGCCGAAGGACGCCAGCGCGCCCCAGCGTCCCGAAGCGAAGCCGACGGGCCAGCTTTCTTCCTCGTCGTTGAACTGTTGCACGATATCGCCAGTGATGCGCTGATAGCGATTGACTTCGCCCCAGGGCGCCCGCCAGGAACCCCGGTCGGACTGCAATTCGGCGGAGGCGTCGCGCAAGGCATCCAGTTTCCGCGCCGCGCTCGTGTTTGCCGCCATGTATTCGTAGATGTTGACTCCCGCCGCGCCCGCCTCGGCACTGACGCTGTCCATCAACGTCTGCGCCCAATACACCGCCAGCGTCGTTTCGACCGAATCGACGCCAAAGCGATAGTCCCAATCGGCGAGCAAGGCGAGTTGCTCTTCGAGATCGTCTGCGAGCGCCTCTTCGGCGGCGGCGAGCAAGGCCGGTATCAGCGGTTCGAAGGCGGTCAGCAGGGAGTCGTAGGCGGCCTCGATCAGCGAATCGAGCGTGAAGTCGGTCTTGCCTTCGAGTACCCGGACGGCATGGATGCCGCGCGGATTTTCGGGGTTGTTGGCCATGTAGGCTGGATAGTCTTCTTCCCGGGGGCTGTACTCGCCCGCCGCCGAGAACGGCGTGTTGTTGGTGTTCTGAATCCAGCCGTTCGGCGGATTGAGCACGGTGATCAATTCGTCGAGCGGATGCAGGCCCTGCCAGTCGGTCGCCGGATTGCTGCCGTCGAGGGGCGCGTTCCAGTCGAAGGAGAGGTCGCGGCGCGGAATGAAATTGCCATGATAATAGGCGATATTGCCGTCGGAATCCGCGTAGACGGTGTTGTTGGAAGAATTGGTCAGCAACTCCATGCTGGCGTTGAATTCCATGTAATTGCGCGACTTGGTGCGCAGATAGGATTGGGTCAAGGCCCGCACCGGCTCTTCCATCAGGCTGATGGCGACCCACCGGCCGTCCTGTTCCCGGATGATCGGACCGTGATGGCTGTGATACACGGTAAATTCGCGCGTGCTCATGGAATCGCCGTCGCGGTAGTCGATTTCGATCTGGCTTTCCTGCAGCCTCCTCTCTTCATCGCCATAGACATAGTAATAGCCGTCGTCTCGTTCGACGATGGTTTCCAGGTATTCGTCGATTGCGTCGGCCCGGCTCGAAGTGTGCATCCAGCCGGTATTCTCGTTGAAACCCTGATAAATGAAGAATTGGCCCCAGGTCACGGCCCCATATGCGTTGAGGCCTTCCTCGCTGACCATGTGCAACTCGGAGCGGAAAAAGAACGAGGTATGGGGATTGATCAGGAACAGCGCGTTGCCCGTGGCCGAGTTGGAAGGCGCAATGGAAAAGCCGTTGGAGCCGCGCGGCTCCATGTCGACCACCAGATCGTCGGTCGTGGCGATCATGTCGCCGGCGCCATAGAAATCGCGTAGTTCTCCGATGTTGACGCGCTCGATATCGCCGCCGATCGAGCCTTCGGTGAACGTGAGCGCCATCCACGGTTCGAAGCGGCGGAATACTCGGGGCGTGACCTCGGGATGGTTGTAAAGGTAATAATTCAGGCCGTCGGCAAAAGCGTCCATCAACTGTTTCAGCCAGTCGGGACTGCTCTCGTAAAGTTCTTCCATCTCGCCCTGGCGAATGAACAGGCGCATGCGCAGGTCGCGATAGATCTCTCCCGCGCCTTCGGCTTCCGCCAGTCTGCCCATGGCGTTGATATAGTTGGTTTCGACCCGGTTGAAGTCGTCTTCGGCCTGGGCGTACAAGGTTCCGAAGACCGTATCGGCGTCGGTTTCGCCATAGACATGGGCAACGCCCCAGCGGTCCCGCAGAATCTCGACCCTGGCCGCTTGTTCCCGCCAGCGGGCGATTTCCTCGTTGTTGAAAATGTCCGTACTCATAGTTTCATCGCCTCCTTGCGGCGCCGGGCCGCATGCCACCACGGCCAGAAGTGTCGGGAAAATCAATAATGAGGTTTTGATGATTCTCATGCTTTGTTTCTGCCTTCGAGTTTAAATTTGAAGTTTATATCGAATAGTTGGCGCGAAGGCGGTTGACCCGACCGCGGGCTGGGCCTCACCCGCGCGGGAAAATACCAGTTCGCCGTTGACCCAGGTTTCCAATACCTGGATCTGCCGGATTTCGCCCGCGGGAATTTCAAACAGATTCCGGTCGAGCAACAGGAAGTCGGCTTTCTTGCCCGGTTCGAGTGTTCCCAGAATGTCTTCCTGGTGTCCGGCCCAAGCGGCGTCGATGGTGAAACTGGCAAAGGCTTCTTCCAGTGTCATGTTCTCTTCGGGATACCAGCCGCCGTCGGGCTCGTTCCGTTGATCCTGGCGCGTTATCGAGGCATGCAGGCCATGGAAGGGATTTGGATGCTCGACCGGGAAATCCGAGCCATTGGCGATGATCACGCCGGTTTCGAGCAATTTGCGCCAGGCGTAGGCGCCTTGTATGCGCACTGGTCCCAGCCGGTCCTCGGCCATGTTCTTGTCGCTGATGGCGTGGACCGCCTGCATCGAGGGGATTACGCCGAGTTCGGCGAAACGCAGGATATCGTCGAAGGTCAGCACCTGGGCGTGCTCGACCCGATGGCGCAGGCCGCCCCTGCCGGTCTCGTTGATCAGCGTCTCGTAGGAATCGAGTGCGATCCGGTTGGCGGCGTCGCCGATCGCGTGCGTATTGACCTGGAAGCCGGCGTTCATCGCCGCGCGCATCAGATATTGCAATTGCTCGTCGGTGTAGCGCAGCAATCCGGTATTGCCCGGGTCGTCGGAATATTCTTCCAGCAAGGCGGCGCCGCGGCTGCCGAGGGCGCCGTCGCCCACCACCTTGACCGAATGCATCACGAAAAAGTCGTTTGCATCGCGAAAGTGGCCTTCCGCCAGGCGCTCCTCGTAGAATTCATCGCTCGCCGCCAGCATCAGGTTGACGCGAATCGGCATTTCGCCAGCTTCGAGCAACTCCCTGAACGCTGCGATCACCGCACTGCCCGAACCGGCGTCATGGACGCTGGTCAGGCCCCAGCCGGCCAGATCCCGCATGGATGCGGACAACGCCCGCTTGATCTCGTCGCGACCGGGTTCGGGAATAATGCCGGAAACGAGACTCATTGCGGTGTCGACGAATACGCCGGTGGGATTGCCCTCGGCGTCCCTGATGATCTGCCCGCCGTCCGGGTCTTCGCTTTGCGCCGTCACGCCCGCCAGTTCCATCGCCAGCGAATTGGCCCAGGCGGCATGACCGTCGACGCGTCCGAGCCATACCGGCCGGTCGCCGACTACCGCATCGAGGCTGGCGGCGCTCGGAAATTCGTTGCTCTCCCAGAGCACCTGGTTCCAGCCCCGGCCCTGGATCCATTCGACCTCGGGATTTTCTGCGGCGAAATCGCCCACTCGCCGCAAGGCTTCCTGTTCCGAAGCCGCGCCGGTCAGGACCACCGAAAGCAGCGCCCGGCCGTGACTGAACACGTGGCCGTGCGCGTCGATCAGGCCCGGGATCACAGTCCCGCCGGCGCCGTCGACGCGCCGGTCGACATTCGCCGGCAGCACATCGTCCGCGCCGAACAGGCGGTCGACTTCTCCGTCGGTGAATTGCAGGGCGGAGAACCGAACGAGTTCGCGACCGCCGTCGAGGGTGTATCCGTTCACGTTCTCCAACAGCACGGTGTCGCCCAGCGCCGGCCAGGCGGCGAAAATCGCCGCCGCGCCCAACGCCAGCATTCCTGTCGACTTCCGCATGCCTGGTCTCCCAATGATTTCCGAAACCGAAACGAATGGGGATTCTATGCTTGTGCCCGGCAATTCTCAATCGCAGCGGCCGCAAGGTCTGTCAAGCCGCGAATTTTCCGGTTCCGAAAGAAATCTACGGCGCTGGCGGTCATTAGGATTTTTCGCCCGAATACAGGGAGACATCGCATCATGTCCGCCGAGTTGCAACAATTGACCACGGATGTAGCTGTTCTGGAGGAACGCATGGAAACCAGACAAGCTGAATGCAAGATCGACATAGGACGCCTGGCCGAAGACGCGGCCAAGCGTGAAACCAGGCTGGTCATCACGGCAGCCGGCATGCTCGCCCTCTCCGCGGCAATTCCCGGCACCCTCATCAGCTTCCAGAATTAGACAAACAGGTGTGGCGCCGCTCACAGACTATGTGCAGAAATCACACGGGTTTGCATAATCACTGAAGCTCGATCAGAAAATAGTCGTCATTCATGAGTTCGCGGATCAGGCGGGTGAGGGCGGCGTGAGTGGCAGTGGCAATGTCTTCGGCTGTGCCGCGGCCGAAGAGGTTGGTTTGCCAGATTGCGCGGCCGCCGCGGACACGGCTGAAATCGGCGCGGTGGTTGCCGTCGTACTGGTAATTCACATTGATCTGTTCGACCGCCATGGCAACCGCGCCAATCAGGGTTGCAAGGACGAACGACAGGCTTCGCGACATCATGGAAATGAATCTCTTGGGGAAAACCTCCTGGTGGATTTCCGGGCGGATGGAGTTTCCCGCCAGTATATGCCCATGCGGAATTGATTAGAATAGTGCCGTTCGAAAGGAGTTTTAGCGAAAATGGGAATGCTCAGGGATTTTCTTCGGCTCGAAGCGGCGGGCGGCGTATTGCTGTTTGCCACGGCGCTGCTGGGTCTGGCGGCGGCGAACAGCGCGTTCTCCGGCTGGTACGCCGCGCTGCTGGACACCACGGTGGCGATTCAAATCGGCGCTTTGACGATCAGCAAACCATTCATCCTGTGGATCAATGACGGCTTGATGGCGGTTTTCTTCTTCCTGATCGGACTGGAAGTCAAACGCGAAGTGCTCGAAGGCGAACTTTCCTCGCCCGATCAGATTGTGCTGCCCGGGCTCGGCGCAATAGGCGGCATAGCGGTCCCCGCCCTCATCTACAGTTGGATGAACTGGAACAATGCCGTCGCCATGAGCGGCTGGGCCGTGGCAAGCGCTACCGACATCGCTTTCGCGCTCGGCATCCTGAGCCTTTTCGGCAAGCGCGTACCGTCCGCGTTGAAAGTGTTTCTGCTGACCCTGGCA
>JANQSV010000122.1 GCA_028279115.1 Pseudomonadales bacterium | reverse complement strand
GCGCCGAGACTCCGACCCGGTTCGGCGACTTCATCGAGGAATGGGACGGACTGCCGCGCCGGGCGCTGTTCCAGGCGGAACGCTGGATGCCGGGCGTCTTGTTCGCACCGCTCGACGGCGATGCGCTGCCGGATCTGCTTTACGTCAACCAGGGCATCGATGGACTCGGCCAGCTCAACATTCACTATCAGCAGCCCGGCAACAGGTTTCACGAGCAGGCCGACTGGACCGGCCCACTCGACGCGAGGGGCGACTGGCAATTGGCGCAGCTCGACGGCGACGGCCGCATCGACCTCTTGCAATTGGTCAAGCAGGGCGATGGCTGGGATGCCCGTCTCTATCCGAACGAGGGGGGCGGGTTCGATCTGGGCGGCCCGGCACAGGTCATGCGCTTCGGCGGCTACGACCTGAGAGTCGAGGCCGTGCCGCTGCATGGCGAGCCCGCGCTGGCGGTTACCTACTATGCCGTGCCCGCCCTGGAAGCGATCCGCAATACGGGAATTCAACGGGTAACCATGCTGTACAGCGGCCCAAACGCTGGCGCCGCCGAGGCCGGGCAGTTGTTCGCGCGCCGCCCCGCGATGCGACTGGAGGAGACTTTCTCGGTCGACAACGTTCGCGGCCTTGCCGAGCCGATCACTCTCGGCCACGATCTCGACGGCGATGGACTTTCGGACGCGCTTTATGTGACTGATGAAGGCACGCTGGCGGCCCGGCGCGTGAACGACCGCTTGCAGATCGAAAACGAGGATTTCTGGGAATACGTCTCGCCGCGATCGGTGTTTCAGATCGATGTGGAGCGGCTGAACGAGGATTCCGCGCCGGATCTCATCCTGCGCCATGGAACGGCGACAACAGTGCTGGTATCGACGCCGTGAATTGCAGGCCGACAATTCCAATTCCGGCAACCGCACGGAACCGAATACTCCCCCCCTGGGGGAGTCAAAACCGCGTAGCGGTTTTGGTGGGGGCGAACTTGTGGCCACATCGAGTCAAAATGAGAATTTTTTGCCGCTGGCTGCTTGCCGTACTTGCTTTTCTGCCTCTGGCGGCGGGAGCGACCGACTGGAATTTCGAGTCCCAGCCACTCAGCCTGCCCACTGAGACCGAAAACCTGGTGCTGGCCGACCTGGACGGCGACGAACGGCGCGAGATCATCGCTGTATTCGAAGATGAATTGCGCATCTATCCGCAAGGATCTGCCGGATTCGATTTCGAACACGGTTTCATCCGACTTGAATTTCAGGCGCGTGCGGTCGGCTGGGATATCGCCTCGGGCTTCTCTTCCAATGGCCATGCTTCGATCGTCGCCTTGCTCGACGGAGACCGCGTGCAAGCCTGGCAACTGCGCGACGGCGCCCTCAGCGAGCCCGAGACATTGCTCTCGAACCTCGGCGGATTTCTCAGCCGCGGCATCAACCGGCTGCATTTCGTCCGTGATGTCAACGCCGACGGCCTGATGGATCTCGTCACTCCCGCTCCCGGCGCCCTGAACATTCATCTGCGTCTCGATGACGGCGGATTTCGAGCGGCGCTGCCGGTGGAATCGGACATGCGCGTGCGCACCAATCTGAATGCGCGCGGCCTGTTCTGGCGCTCGGGCCAGGCGGTGACGATTCCCGCCCTGCGCCTGCGCGACCTCAATTCCGACGGCCATCCCGACCTGATTTCGGAAACCGATGAATTGCTTGCCGTGTTCCTTGCGGATCCGGCGGCGCCCGGATATTTCCCTTCCAGCGCCAGTTACAGCGTCGATATCGCCGAGATCGAAGAGCGCCTGGGCGAGTTCGACGTCGACAATCTCGATTTCTCCAACCTGACCGGCGTGCTCGCCTTGACCCACGAGGAAATACTCGAAGACGTCAATGCCGACGGTATCGAAGACCTCGTATTGCGCGAAGGCGGCAAGATCTCCCTGTTTGCCGGTTCCGGCAATGGCATGGACCTGGAAAATCCGCGCCAGGTGCTGCGTTCCGGCGGCAATGTGCTGGGCAGCTTCCTGCACGACGAGAACGAGGACGGCCTGAAGGACCTGTGGCTGTGGCGGGTGGAATCGATTTCCCTCGGCGATGTTTTTCTCTGGCTCGTGCTGTCGAGCGATATCGCCGTCGAAGCTCTGGTCTATCCGAATGACGGCGAACGTTTCGCCCGCCGTCCCAGCCGCAGGATCACGGTCTCGCTGCAGATTCCGTCCCTGGTCGGTCTGGCCGGAGATTTTCGCGATCTTACCGAAGCCGCCGATGCGACCCGCAGTGCGGATATCGTCTCCACGGCCGCCGCGCAACTCGACAGCGAGCTCGACAATCTCGACTTGCTTGTACTGATGGACCGGCAATTGCAGGTCTTTTTCGACGGCGTCCGGCCGGAGCCGAGCGAAACCGAGTTCCTCGGCGCGCTGGACTACAGCCGCGGGCGGGACGACTACCGCATCGACCTGCGCGCGATGATCGACGACATCGCCATCGGCGAAAATCGCCATCTGCGCGAGGTGGAGGGGCGGAGCGCGGATTTGAGCATCGATCTGGGCGCAACGCTTGACGAAGGCGAAGTGCTCACGGCCAACCTGGACGGCGACGATGTCGCGGACATTCTGGTGATCGCGCGTGACGATACCGGGCGCATTGCGGGCATGATCTTCCTCTCGCGCCCCGTTGCGGACTGAATATCCCTTGTCATTCTGCGCGAAGCGAAGCGGAGGCGCGGAATGACACGCACGGGGGATTGTTGCTACTCTCGCAAGAAGCGGGATCGAGCCGGGAATCCTGTCCGTTCCGGCGGGAGCCGGTCTCCGCGGGGAGGGCGCCGTGAAAAAAGCCGTCTGGATATCTTTCTTCGTCGCACTGGTCGTGGTCAATGCGCTGGCGGAGGCGATGGACTATTTCGCCGACGTCCAAGTCGCCATGTTCTACCGGCTCGTTTTTGTTTTGAGCATTACCGTGGTTGCCGCCGTCTTTGCCGGGTCGGTTGTCCTGGTTGACAAGCTGGGACAGGAAAAACCCCTTTCCGGCCATGTTCGCGATACATTGGGCGAAGACCGTCTCGAATCGACCGACGAGACCGGCGGCTCATCGTGAAGTTCGCCGCGAAGCGCTATACTTCATAATCCCCGGCGAGCGCCTTCGCAAAAACAGGTACAGCTTCTCCCCAATCCCGCGCATGTCATCCAGCAAGTGTTTTTTTGCTTGACCGATTCAGGTCTTGTAAGCTGACGGGACTATCGAAATTGGGGAGTGTCATGTTGACCAGGGCGTTGAAGAACTTCGCAATATCGTTGCCGATTGTTTTGGTCCTGGTATTTTTGGCGGGTTACCTTGAGTGGCTGCCATGGCAAACCCGCGAATCCGGCTACCGCGCCGCCGACGGGGCGGTGGCTCTTGAACGCACGGCGCTGCGGACGCTCAAGGAAAGCCGGGCAGGGACTGAAACCCCGATTTCGCCCGCGGCAACGGCGGACGCAGTCGCCGGCCCGCCAATTTTCCCGGCGGCCGCTCCATCCGGGGCCGATATGGAAGGGTTGCCCGAGGGCTACTCGCTCGGCGAGTACCGCGGCCTCATGCAACGCTCCCCGCGCACGATTTCCAGTGAACCCGAACTTGCTCCAAACCCGGAATGGCTTGAGATCCTTCCCACGACCGTAACCGATACGCTTCTTCGCCAGGCGGCGCGTTTCAATCGGGATTTTACCTTTGCCGTGCTTCGCGTTTTGCCCGGTACGGACACACAAGCCCTGAACCGGTCGCTGCTTCCGCTCAACGCGGAGATCGTCGGCAACTCCGGCGGGTACGTTCGCGTTTTGGTCCCCGCCGAACGAAGAAGGCTTGAGGCCATCGCCGAACTTCCCGGCGTGCTTGGCATCGGCGCCGTGCCTCCCGCACTCAAGGCCGAGGAAACGTTCGTGCGGGAAATATTGTCTGGACCCGCGCAACAGGTTGTGCCGATATTCGTTTCGCTGATGACTCCAGACTCCGCGGGCGAGTGGCGGGAGACGCTGACCGAATTTGGCCTGGTCGTCGGCGCCTATGATGCGGACCTGCGCAGTTACACGGCGAATATGCCGCAAGCGGCGCTCGAGCGGCTCTTGTCCGCGGATTTCGTCCTGTCGGTTGAACCGGTGCCGGTTGTGCGGTCCAACCACGCGACGGCGGTGCCGGCAATGGGAGTGGACAGTCTGCGCAGCTACGACTTCGCCAGACAGGATTTCACCGGCATAACCGGCTCGGGCATCGCGGTGGGAGTGCTCGATACCGGACTCAATATCAGTCATATGGATATCGCTCACGGGCGCGACAGCGTTTGCGGCGAAAATTTCGTCCCGAACGAGGATTGGGACCTGTGGCTCGATCTCGGCCTTCACGGCACGCATGTGTTCGGCACGATCGCCGGCGCCGGGCGCACGAACCCGCTGCTGGCCGGCATGGCGCCGGAATTGAGCCATCTGCGTTTCGGCAAGGTTCTGTCGGCGCACGGGTTCGGCAGCGGCGACGACATTCGGCGCGGCATGGACTATCTGGCGCGCCCTTCGAGCTGTTCCCGGCAAGGCGCGATTCCGGACGCCGTCAAACCTCTGATCGTCAACATGAGCCTTTCCGCCACGAGCCTGGAATTTTCCGGGCGGGGCGTGGGGGAGAGAAAGCTCGATTCGGTCGTTCACGCCTATTCCCAACTCTATGTCGTCGCGCAAGCGAATGCGGGCCTGCACGGTTTCTCCAACTACGGCACGGCGAAAAACTCGCTCTCCGTCGGCGCCGTTGAAGATTCCGGCATCCTGGCCAGGTTCAGCAGTCACGGCCCCACTGCGGACGGACGGCTGGCGCCGAACGTCGTGGCCACGGGGGTAAGACTCACTTCAGCGCGGGGCGGCGGCTCGGTTTCCGCTCATGAAACATTTTCGGGCACGAGCATGGCGGCGCCTTCGGTCGCGGGAGTGGCGGCGCTGCTGATGCAGGCGCGGCCGGAATTCCGGGAGCGGCCGGCGCTCGCCCGGGCGCGGCTGATGGCGAGCGCGATACGGCCGGACGCTTATCTGGACAGCGATTCCCAATTTCCGGCGAATAACAGCAACGGGTCCGGTCGGTTCAATCGTCTTTACGGGCTCGGCCTGGTGTCCGGCCGGACCAGTTTGCTGTCCCGCGACGACCCCGAAGGCTGGCTCATCGGCAGCGCGATTTCGCGGCCCGACAACGAAAACTACGAGTACGTCGATATAGAAGTGCCCCCGGGCGCCGACCGTCTGGACGTGGTGCTCACCTGGGACGAACAACCCGCCGACACGCTGACGAGATCGGTCCTGAACGATCTGGATTTGTGGATCGACCGGGACGCGAATTGCGGCTCGGATGCCTGTGGAGAATATGCCTCCCGTTCGGAAGTCGACAACGTCGAATGGTTGTTGATCGAAGACCCCGTTCCCGGAACGTATCGGGTCAAGGTCGTTCCGGTCGAAATCTACGGAGAGAAAAGCGCCGCCGCGGTGGCTTGGAAAATTCTTCGCGGCGCGGCCGCGCCCGAGCTCGAATTGGCCGTCGAAGATGTCTCCGGGAACGGACAAAGCGAATACGTGACTGTCGAGGTCACCGTGAATGCGAGCGCCTATGTCGCGTCCGGAGCCACGCTGCATCTGGGTTGCCGCAACGTCCATGGGGATTGCCGGGGATTGCAACAAGCCTATCTGCCCCATCTCAACCGCGTATATCGCGAGGATGGTCTGGACTGGTCGGAGGCTGGTTTCGGAATCGGGACGATCCCGATGGGAGAAATCGCGTCCGGCGCGCCCAAGCGCGTTCGGCTTGCTTTCCTTCGCGGGCGGGTTCCGGCTGGAAGCGCGCTCCAGGTCACGGCCAGTTCATGGAACGGCAAGGCCGCGAGCCGGAGCTTCACGTTCTCCGGGGACTACCCTTTCGGCGAGTTCCGCGTCCCGGCAAACGACGATTTTTCCAATTCCGAGCACATTGCGGGCGTCGCGGGAGAGACGCCGCTCGATCTCGCTTTGGCTTCCCGCGAACCGGGCGAACCGCTGGTTTCGGCCGATAGTCGAACCTTGTGGTACACATGGAGGGCGCCGGCCAAAGGATTGTTCAGATTCAAACTCGGGGACGCGGATTTGGGCGAAGCGTGGGAAGCCGAATTCGCGCTTTTCGCTGGCGACAAACTGGTCGATCTTGAATTGGAGGAGGAAAAACAGGGCAGCGAGATCAGTTTCGCGGCCCGGGCGGGCGCCGATTATAAATTGCGCGTCGCATCCGGCAATTGGGATGCGCCTCCGCTCGTACTCAAGTGGGAATCGGCCGACGCCAAGCCCGTGAACGACGATTTTGCCTTCGCTTCGACATTGGAAGGCGAAAGCGGCGCGGTCGATTCCACCAACGAAGGGGCGACGCTCGAGGCTTCGGAGTTTTTCGGCGGCGCGGCGGCGACCGTCTGGTTCGAATGGACGGCGCCGGAGGATGGCCCCTGGAGATTTGGATCGAATGACTCGAGGGTGTTGGTGCGTGTGTTTGAAGGCGCGCGGATCGATGAACTGCGACTGCTTTCGCAACCCGGGGAAGGTTCTCTCGCGATCATTGTTGCCGAGCGGGGCAAGACGTACAGAGTTGCGGTGGCTTCCAGGTCGGCCGACGATTCCAGCCGAAGTTTCACGCTGTGGTGGTCTCCGATACCGTCTTTCGATGTCGGCGGGTATTTCGAAAGCGCCGATCATTTCGCCGATGCGATAAGGTTCGAGGGAACCCAGGGAAGCATCAGCGCGCCCGGCAACGAAAACTTTGGCCTCACAGTGGAACCGGGCGAGCCCTTGTCGACCGGAATAGGCTCGGCTTGGCTGCAATGGACGGCGCCTGCGACCGGACGATTCACCTGGCGCATGGATGGGTCTTCCACCTTGAGGTTCAGCGTATTCACGGGCGATTCCCTGTCCGGTTTGCAACTCGTGGGATCGTCCCGGGGCGGATCGAAAATCGCGCTCGACGCGAGCCGAAATACCCGCTACTGGATCGCGGTCGGCCAGTCGCCCACTTTCGTTGAAAGACGCTCGCCCGATGCGTTCACGTTCCATTGGGGGCCAACGCCGGCGAACGACGACCGCGCGGACGCCGGCCCGATTTCCGGCGCCGGCGGCTCCGCCGCGGCCAGCCTGGTCCACGCCACGGTATCACCGCAAGATCCCGCGGATACGGTCGGCGCAGATTCCGTCTGGTGGCGCTGGCGCGCCCCGAGGAGCGGATGGCACAGGTTCCAGGTGAAGGGACATCCGCTTTCCGTGATCCTTTCCATCTACCCCGAGGGTGGCGGGACGCAGGCTGTCGCCGATAGCGAGCGAAGTTTCATCGCCAACGGCCGCGTGGAGACCTATCTGCTGGCCCGCGCCGGCCAAAGCTACGATATCCGCATCTCGACGCGGCCCGGCGTCGAAAGGGCGTCCGCCGCGACGCTCGAATGGGAGCCCTCGAACGCGCCGCCGTTTCTTTCCTACAAAGGTGCGATCACGACCGATACTCTTTTTCTCGGCGCCGAACCGCAGTCCGTGAGGTCTCCAACGAATCTCGCCGTATCCGCGGACGGTCAATATCTTTTCAGTACGGCGCAGAACGGGATTTTCGCCTTTCGGCGTGATACCGGGGCGGATGCGTTGCGGCTTGCCTTTCGCAATGACAGGGGCGCTGCGGATGAAATCAATCTCGCTGCGCTGGAGGGCGCCCACTTGTGGTGGAATCCGCGGTACGGTCGATTGATGGCGCTGACGAGAAGAGACGATTTCAGTTTCATGGTTCCCGAAGACGGATCGCCCTGGCTCGTGCAAGACCGAATTGCGGCGGAGCCTGGAAGCCGCGATAGGGAGTGGAGTAATTCGTATAGAGGAGCGGGCAGTGACGACGGGCAATACTTTTACGCCACTGGCAGAGAACGATTGCAGGTGTATCGGGTGGATTCGGCCGATCAATTCACTCTGGTGCAGGAGGTATCGTCCGGGAATGCCTCGTCAGAAGTCGATTCGTTGGTCGTGGACGATCTGGGCAATCCGCCTTTCCATTTGGCATTTTCCCGGGACAACTCCCACCTTTACCTTGCCGCCGGGACCGGATTGTTCGTGTTCGCGAGAGATTCCGCTTCCGGCAAACTCGGCCTGGAGCGGGAAATCCTGTTTTCCGACGCGCCCGACGGCCCGTTCCGGGGATTGGACGGAATCGCAAGAGTGGCGATCGACAGACAGGGGACGGTTCTGTTCGTCGCCGGCTCGCAATCCATTTTACCCACGGGCTCTCCCTTCGACTCGCCATTCCTGGAAGCCCCCATTGCGGCTTTCGATGTCGAGACCGATCCAACCAATCCCCGGCATCTGGGCACATTGACGAGGAACTATGCCGAACTCAATTTCGATGTGGCCGCCTCATGGAGTCACCTCAAGCCTTCTTGGAACTTTGAGCGCCTGGAAGGCTGCCGCTTGATGTTTCCACACGCCAATTTTCCGGCCGTCGATGTTTTCTGCGAGAACGGTTACTACGTGGCGCATTGGAATCGGGACACGGCGACGCTTGAAGTCGCCGATTTCGCTATTGCCGGCGAACGCGACCGGTTCGGCGCCGCACTGCCGAATTCACTGGGCTGGCGCGGGGAATCTCGGTATCAGCAAATGGCGCAAAGTCCGGACGGCGGTCGTGTATACCGGACGACCACTGCCGGACAGGATAGAACGTTCGACGCGATTCATGTCTTCGAGCGCGCCAGCGCAACCGGATTTCAACCGGATGTTTCGTTGCGCGCGTCGGCTGGTTCCGCTCCCGGCCAGAACGGTGGACAGGGAGGCGGTTCGACCGGTCATGGCAGTCTGTGCGCCGCTGCGGTGTGGGCCGGCAATTTCGACGCCTGCGCGAGTTTCCGCGGCGGCAGCCGCACCGATGGCGCGCGTTCCCTGGCGCGATTCATCGGTTACGCCAGCGCCGATCTCGGGTTCAGCCCGCAATCGGAGTTTGCGCCCGACGAGAAATTCAACGTTCACGGCACCGTGTTCGTCGCCCCGTCCGACCGGGGCAAGCCGGGGGCGGTCCACATCGCCGCCGTCGCGCCCGATGGGAGCATTTTCGTCAAAGACGCCGCGGGCGGCTGGTTGCCCTGGGACGGTGGCGCATTGCCCGCGGCCCATGCTTGGGACAAACTCCCCGGCGATTTCGACGTTGTCGTTTTCGGACGAGCAAACGTTTCGCCCGCTGCAACATCGGATGGCCCGGCGTCGATAACCGGCGAGGAACTTGGCGTCCGCAACGGAACGATCCGGTTTTATTTTGCCTATTCCACCAACGAAAACGATGGCGTTTACCACTATTCCGCCGAATCCGTCGCGCTGACGATATCCGGTAAATCTGAATAGGATAGTGTCAGTTCCATACATTTTGGGCAAGTTCCGGTCAGGCGGCTTTGTGTGCGACAACAGGTTCGCGGATGTTTGCCAGTTCTAAGCAAGCGAAGACGTCACGCTTCAGATTGATTTGACTTTGGAACAATTCGACACTCGCTTGATGCTGGCGAACGTGCTGGAAGACAGCGGCTCGGGCAGCCTTTTCATTCTTGACGAGGATGGCGGCGAGTTGAGTCCTGCCTTCCCACAACGCGTCATTATCGCACCCGTATTGTCGGCAATGTGCTGACGGTGGAATTCACGGCGAATCCGGGCGCTTCCGTTTCGGTGCTGGGTACCGCCGCGAGTGGCGCCGAGTTATCGGTGGATGGCAGCTTGAATAGCGTTGAGGGCCGGCCGCTTTGCCTGCAAGGGCGTAGATTGGCGTTCGGAGTCCGAGAACGCGCGAATCGCCGTCGGTGGAGTGTGCTTTCCGAGCACTCGGGGGGAGGTGGTTGCCGGCGCGGCGGGTTGGCATTTCGCCGCGTTTCCGGCGCGTATCGATTAGTGCATCCCGCGCAAGCTCCGGACGAGACGGCGAAGCGGTTCAACTACCCGCTCCTCGTCTGGGTCGAACATTCGGGTGAGTTGGGATCAATCCCCCGGTGCGACGCATTACGAAGTTTGGAGGTGTACGATTGGCGGGTGCATTTTTTGAAGCGGCTGGCGAAGGGTCGCTGCGGTCACTGCGACTACTTGGCTGGATACAAACGCTCCTGCTTTTGTTCTCATACGCTACATAGTGCAAGCGTGCAACTTTGCGGGATGTTCGGGGGAGTTGTGAGGGTTTCGCCCGGATGATAGGTGCAATTCCTGTTTCCTGGCTGCAGGGCGTCAAGTTTTCGGGCGTTGTGCTTTCCGGTTGAAAATGCTTCTATCCGCTGGCTGATTCCTTGCAGGAAAACGTTTGCGGAAACATGAGCGTTCCACGGCGAACATACGGGTTGCGCGCCGGACTGAACCGCTTGATCGGCGGATTGCTTTTGCCGCTGGCCGTGCTGGCGATGTTGACGGCTTGCAGCGATGAACTGAGCCGGGCGCGTCCCTACGTGTTGACCACCGCCACCACGGGGGGAGTCTTCTATCCCGTAGGGGTCGCCATCGCCACCATTGCCCACGCGGAACTGTCCGAGTCCGAGAACATCTCGATGACGGCGATCAGTTCCGCCGGGTCGATGGAGAATCTCAAGTTGCTGCGCGACAACCAGGCCCAGTTTGCGATCCTGCAAGGTCCCTTCGGCGCCTGGTCCTGGACCGGCGAAGGTCCGGTGCGCGAACCCCAGTCCCATATCCGCTCGGTCAGCGCCTTGTGGAAGAACGTCGAGCATTTCGTGCTGTTGACCGAACTCGTCAGCACCGGCGGCATCATGGACCTGAACAATCTCGACGGCGAGCGCTATGTGCTCGGCGCGCGCAATTCAGGCGCCGAGCAGACCGGCCGCTTCATTCTCGAAACGCTCGGCGTCGACTACGAAGAAAAGTTCTCGCTCGCCTACATGGGTTACGGACCGACCGTCGGCGCCATCCAGGACGGCAATATCGTCGGCATGAACATCCCCGCCGGCGCCCCGGTAAGCTCGATTACCCAGGCCTACGCGATGATGGGCGAGCGCATGACGATTCTGAACTGGACCCAGCAGGAACTCGATCTGATCAATTCCCGTTATCCGCTCTGGGACTGGTACGATTTTCCGCCGCTCACCTATCCGAACCAGACCGAGCCGGTGCGAACCGTGGCTTCGCCCAATGTGCTCGTGACCCGGGTCGATATTCCGGAAGAGGCGGTCTACCGGATCACTCGCGTGATCTGGGAAAATCTCGCCACCTTGCAGGAGATTCACGGCGCGACCCGGGACATGCGGCCCGAGATCGCGATCGCCGGTCTCGGTGCGCCGCTGCATGCCGGCGCATTGCGTTACTACCGGGAAGTCGGGCTGGAAATCCCCGAGCGCCTGTTGCTCGAAGAGCCCTCGACCGGCCTGGATCCCGAAACAGGAATCGACACGGAGCGTAACGCCGCCCCATGACTTCTATGCCGCTGCGCTGGGCCGCCTTTTTCTTCGCTCTCTTCCATATCTATTGCAATGTGTTCGCCAGCATCTCCGAGTTGTGGCTGTCCGCCATCCATTTCGGCGGCTTTGTGGCGATCTGCGCGCTGATGAGTAACGAATCCGCGGAATTGACGCGCAAGTCGCCTGCTTATTGGCTCAACATCGGTCTGGCGCTGCTGGCGGTGGCGACTTCGAGCTACCTGATACTGTTCGAAAACGCGCTCTACGCACGGGAGACCGAATACATCCTCAGCGACTACGTATTCTCGATCTTCGCCATCGGTCTTGCGATAGAGTTCACGCGCCGCACAACAGGCTGGTTCATGCCGGTGCTGATTGCGATCAGTCTTTCGTACATCCTGTTTCTCGGACGTTACATCAGCGGCGTATTCGCGTTTCCGGGACTCAACCTGGAAACCGTGCTCTATCGCAGCTTCTTTACCAGCGAAGGGATGTTCGGGCTTACCGCCCAGATCTCCTCGACATTCGTCTTCATGTTCATCATCTTCGGCGCGTTTCTGCTCAAGTCGGGCGCCGGAGATTTCATCGTGCGGCTGGCGCAATGTCTCGCCGGCCGCTTTACCGGCGGCGCGGGCCTGGTGGCGGTGATCGGTTCCGGCCTGATGGGATCGGTTTCGGGTTCGGCGGTGGCGAATACGGTATCCACCGGCGTCATCACCATTCCCATGATGCGCGAATCGGGCTTCCAGCCACGGTTCGCGGCAGGGGTGGAAGCGGCCTCGTCAACCGGCGGTGCGCTGATGCCGCCGGTCATGGGAGCGGGCGCCTTCGTGCTCGCCAGTTACACCCAGATACCGTATCTGACCGTGATCGGCGCCTCGATCCTGCCGGCATTGCTGTATTTCCTCACGGTTTCCTTTTTCATAAGGATCGAGGCAAAACGCCTGGGACTCTTGCCCGTGCTGGCCAGGGACGCGGAAAAGGTGTCCACCGTGCTCAGGGAAGGCTGGCATTTCATCATCCCCATCGCGACGCTGGTGGGTTTTCTCGTCAGCGGACGCACGCC